>JBJMUK010000192.1:0-9131 GCA_045811225.1 Sphingomicrobium sp.
CGCCTTGATAGCTGAACGATAGCAAAGCATGGCTGCCTTTGTCATGAACGATGACAAGCCTTTCTGGGAGCGGCCGCTGGCAGAGCTCGATCGCGGTGAGTGGGAGGCACTTTGCGACGGCTGCGGTCGCTGCTGCCTTCACAAGCTCGAGGATGAAGAGACGGGCGTTCTGTATCCCACTAACGTTGCTTGCAAACTGCTCAATCGCCGCACCGGCCAGTGCCACGATTACAAGAATCGAAAGGCGCTCGTTTCCGATTGCGTGAAGCTCGACAGGAAGAACCTTGGCGCGCTGGACTGGCTCCCCGAAACCTGCGCCTATCGCCTGCGAGCCAATGGCGAGCCTTTGAGAGACTGGCATTACCTCATCAGCGGGAGTCGGGAGACCGTGCACACGGCCGGGCAATCGACGCGCGGGTGGACCGTCAGCGAAGAGGATGCGGGGGAACTGGAATTTCATGTCGTCGAACGGTCGCTCTAGGTCGCTAGTCCAGCACGAAGACCTTCCGGTTGCAGTGGATTTCCGCCCGATGCGCAATGCACGTCGGATGCGGCTCCGCTACGACGAGCGGCGAGGCGTTCTCAAACTCACGTGTCCGGCACGCACGAGCCGCCGTGCTGCGCTGAACTGGGCGGCCGGACAGCGAGAGTGGGTGGACGCGCAAATCGCTGCTGCGGCGGACGGAGAGCCATTTCTTCCCGGGACGATCATTCCCTTGGCAGGCGAGGACGTCACGCTGGTATGGTGTCGGGATGCCGCGCGAACGCCCCATCTTCTTGCTGGCAAGCTGGTGTGCGGTGGTCCCGAGCCCGCCTTCCCGCAACGTGTGGAGCGCTTCTTGAAGAAGTTCGCGCTGGACACACTGTCCGCGGATACGGTCGAGTTCGCTACGTCGGCAGGCGTGACTGTACGCGCCGTGTCGGTCGGGGACCCAAGCTCCCGTTGGGGGAGCTGCACCTCCCAGGCTCGCATCCGCTACAGCTGGCGCTTGATCCTAGCGCCACCAGAGGCACGGCGTTTCGTGGTTGCGCACGAAGTGGCTCACCTCGTTCACCTCAACCACGGGCCTGAGTTCAGGGCGTTGGAGGCAAAGCTGTTCGGAACCGGCGTTGCAGCAGCGAAGGCGTCACTGCGCCGGGTTGGTCACCGGCTCAAGGGGTTCGGGCGCGGGATCTGACCGCGGGGGGGTACCCGGCTGGACCATGCCGGGCTGGCGGCTAGACGGAAGCAACGGAGGCTGACGCTGCTGCTGCTGCTGCTGCTGCTCCTGACCGGGGAACTGCTCCGGGGATTGCGGGTCTGAGTAACCCGCCGCCGGCGCGCCTTGCTGATCGCTATATGCCGGCTGCTCCGTGTAGAGCGGATTGCCGTCGGCGTCGACCATGGGCTCCATGCCGTTTTGGTCGAGCGGCATCCCCCACAATTGCTCTTCAGGGTCCAACTCCCAATCAGGCTGCGGGACTTGCGTGTCGAACGTTTCGGTCGGCCGGTTTGCGACGGCCACGATCATGAAGTCGTGAAAGGCGCGCGCTGGTGCCGTACCTCCCTGCAGGCCGGCGATCGCCTTGGCGTCGTCGCGGCCCATCCACACCCCCGTTGTAAGTCCGCTCGAGAAGCCGATGAACCACCCATCCTTGTTTGAGCTGGTCGTCCCGGTTTTCCCCGCAACCGGTCGCCCGATCTGCGCTGCCCGTCCGGTTCCGCTCATCACTGCAGATTGCAGGAGATCAGTCATCTCTGCGGCCACCCAAGGCGCGACAAGGACGCGCTGTTCCGCCCGCTCATGCTGGTAGAGCACGCGGCCGTCTCCGGCGACCACCTTGCGGATTGCGTACGGGCTCACTGCGATCCCCTTGTTCGCAACAGATGCGAATGCGCGCGTCATGTCGATCAGCCGGACATCGCTCGTACCAAGCACCATCGAGGGATAGGTCGAGATGTTCCCGGTGATCCCGAACCTGCGCGCCATGTCGGCGATGGTGCCAAAGCCGAGCTGCTGACCGATCTTGGCGCTGATAGTATTGATCGAACGCGAGAAGGCTTCTCGCAGGGTCACCGCGCCTTGATGGGTTCTTGTCGAGTTGCGCGGGGTCCATCCTTCGATGGTGACCGGTTCGTCGACGATCGTGTCGGTTGGCTTCATGCCGGACTCAAGGGCGGTCAGGTAGACGAATAGTTTGAAGGCAGATCCTGGCTGCCGCTCCGCCTGCGTCGCACGATTGTAGAGCGAGTCGACATAGTCGCGGCCTCCAACCATCGCCCGGACGGCTCCGTCGCGGTCGAGCGATACCAAGGCGCCTTGCGCCCCTTTGGGGGCGTTGGCGCGGATGGCCTTGTCGGCGGCCGCCTGCATTCCGGGATCGAGTGTGGTCCAAACGTCGATGGGCTCGCTGGTTTCATCGATGAGCGTATCGAGTTGCGGCATCGCCCAATCGGTGAAGTAGCGGACGCTGTTCTGCCGGGTCGTGGGCTGTAAGCGGATACGTGCCGGATCGACGGACGCGGCTTGTTCCGCGCTGATGAAACCATTCTCCAGCATCGTTTGAAGCACGACGCTGGAACGCTGCCTCGACGCTTCAGCGTCGGCTGTCGGAGAGTAGTTGGACGGGGCCTTGACCAAGCCGGCGACAATCGTCGCCTCACCCAGGCTCAGATGGTCGGCGCTGTGGCCGAAGAAGCGCTGGGACGCCGCGTCGATTCCGTATGCGCCGCCACCGAAATAGACACGGTTGAGATACAGCTCGAGGATTTGGTTCTTGCTGAACTTGCGTTCGATCGCGAGCGCAAGCACCCCCTCCTTGATCTTACGGCCAAGCGAGTAGCTGTTCGTAAGAAAGATGTTCTTCGCAAGCTGCTGGGTGATGGTCGAGCCGCCCTGCAGCCGCCGGCCGTTCCCGGCATTTGTGACTGCGAACTTGAACATGCGCCCGACCGCAACGGGATCGACGCCGATGTGGCTGCGGAACCTCTTGTCCTCGACGGCGATCATCGCCGCCCGCATCTGCGGCGGAATGTCCTCGTAACGAAGCCACTTGCCGAAGCTGGGGCCAAGAGACACGAGCACGGCGCCGTTCGCAGCCCGCATCCGGATCATCTGTCCAAGGTCGTTACGCTTGGTCAGGTCCTGGTAGCTGGGAAGGTAGGCCACGGCCACGGCGACGGCCACTAGAAGGGCGATCAGCCCAAGTAGGGCTGCGCCGATCAGCGCCTTGAACAGGCCCATCAGGCGCCGCTTCGTGGGAGATGCATCGGATACGCGGGCCATCGTTGCTCAACCGAATAGGTAGTCGAGTCGCCGACGACAATAGCTCAGCGTTCTTCCGCCTCATTCTCCTCGTCGAACTCAAGCGCCGCGGAGTTGATGCAGTAACGCAGGCCCTCTGGCCCAGGCCCATCCGGGAAAACGTGGCCAAGGTGACCTTCACAAGCTGCGCATCGGACCTCCGTCCGCACCATTCCGTGTGAGGAATCCTGTATTTCATGAACGGCGCCCGCTTCCGCAGGTCGCGTGAAGCTGGGCCATCCACTTCCGCTCTCGAACTTCGTGCTGCTCTCGAACAGCGGTTCTCCACATCCGGCGCAGCGGAACGTGCCTGGCCCCTTCTTGTCCAGCAGAGGCCCGGTCCAGGGCGCTTCGGTGCCGGCCTGGCGGAGAATGCGATATTGTTCCGGTGTGAGCCGTGCTCGCCACTCGGCGTCGGTAAGTTCAGTCTTGCTCATGGCGGAGCCTCTCGCCGGTCGGACGTTAGCCGGGCCTTAACCCTCTTTTAGTCACCCCCCAATAGGGTCGAAGATCACGATGAGCCGCATTGCACTCCTCGCGGTCGGCCTTGCGGCCACGGCCCTGTCACTTGCCCCGGCTACGCCCGCTGCAGGACAGTGCCGTTTGTGTGACAATCCCACGACAGCTGTTCCGCTGGATGCGGACCGTGCAGAAGTTGATCTGCAGGTGGAAACCCGGCTCGACTTCGACGCACTCGTGATGCTCGGGACGGGAGAGGGCACGGCGACGCTTCGTCCCGACGGCAGCCGGATCGCTACCGGAATGGTGGGCGATATCAGCGGCCGAGCGATGGTAGGCAGCGCCACAGTGCGCGGCGAGCCCGGTCGAACGATCCGAATCGGCATGCCGCACACCATCGCCATGCACTCTTTACGGGGTGGCCAGGTTACGATGGACGAGATTGTCACAGACCTGCCGTCTCTTCCGCGACTCGATTCGGGCGGCAATCTGTCGTTCCGGTTCGGAGGACGCCTAAAGGTGACCGGCGACGCGGAAGGTGATTATCGCGGTGATGTCCCAATCACAGTCGAATATCTTTGAGATCGGCGCCAGTTCGGTTCGAATCCAAACGGTCCGTTAACCTTACCTTTGAGCAAAGCCGTAAGCGCGGGTGGTTAATGCAGGCTCCACGGATGTCCCCATTCTGCTCGGGACGGCCGACGAATATTGACCAGTGGGGACCATCTATGACCAATCTTCTTCGCATGACCGCGGTTGCTGCCGTGCTGGCGCTGACCGCCACTCCGGCGTTGGCCGCTCCGACGACTCCTGACAAGAACGCCACGGCGACTGCCAAGATCGTTAAGCCGCTGACCCTTGCTTGGGTCCAGGATCTCGATCTCGGTACCGTCTTGCTTGCCGGTTCGGGCGCTTGGACCGGCGCCACCGTTGGCATCTCCAAGGCTGGCGTCTTCAGCTGCAGCAATACCAACGTGACCTGCTCGGGCGCCAATCAGGTGGCCAAGTACAAGGTCACGGGTACGAACAACCAGGTCGTGACCATCAATGCCGGCAACGTCGTTATGACCAACCAGAACGACAACACCAAGTCGCTTCAGTTGACCGTGGACAATCCCGGCACCGTAAACCTTGGAAACTCCGGCAATTCTGGTCTGGAATTCGCTCTCGGCGGCTCCATCAGCGTGGACTCAACGACGGCCGATGGCACCTACAGCGGCACGTTCAACGTGACCGTGAACTACTGAGTTTTAGCCGAATACGCTGCCTCGGCAGCGGGTGGATGAGGGGTCGCCGGAAACGGCGACCCCTTTTTCGTGCCGGAAAACGCCTGTGGTTGACCGAAAATAAACCATTCTGGAGCAATTACAGACCGGTCGCTCCCAACGTCGGAGCAGAAACGAGGATCGCCGGAATGCACGCTTCAGCCAGACTTTTCATTGTCACGTTCGCAGCAGCGTCTGCCGCCGTCATTGTGTCGGCGCCTGCGTCGGCGGGAATTGGCGACCTGTTGGTGGCGCCGACCCGCATCGTTCTGGATGGACGCAAGGGGGCGGAGGTCATCCTCAATAATATCGGCGAAGAGCCGGCAACTTATCGCGTATCGGTCGAATTCCGTCGGATGACGTCCGATGGCGGCTTGGTCGATGTGGAACAACCGACGGCGGAAGATAAGCTGGCGCAAGACATGATAGTCTACGCGCCGCGCCGCGTGACGCTCGCGCCGCATCAACCGCAGTCGATCCGTCTTTCCGCGCGCCCCCCGCAGGGTCTGCCGGACGGCGAGTATCGTGTGCATATGCTATTCCGCGCTATTCCGCCGGCAACGCCGGTGGCGGACACTTCGGCGCCGGCCCAAGGCCTTCATTTTGCGCTGACCCCCGTCTACGGGGTGACGATTCCGGTCATTGTCCGCCTGGGCAACCTGCAGGTGAAGGCCGCAATCGCCAACGTCCACATGGATCAGAAGGACGGCAAGCCCGCCGTCGCCCTGGACCTGACCCGCACAGGCGACCGCTCCACTTATGGTGAAGTCCGTGTGCTGAAGGCCGGTGTGAAGGATCCGATCGCGGTCCAGAAGGCAGTAGCAGTTTACAAGGAGGTCAACAGCCGACGCGTGGTCGTGCCGATCAGCGGCAGCTTCGCCGGCGCACCCTCTGGCCCGGTCACCGTGCAATATGTCGAAACGTTCGATGACGGATCGCACACGCTGGCGGAGACGCAGGCGGTCCTGCGCTAGGCGGTAGACCCGGGGCGCCGGAGTAACGGGCCGTGCGCCCTTCCAGACGATGGCTTCCCAACCTGGCAGCTCTCGCGGCATTCGCTTGCGCGGGGGCCGTCGGCGCATCTTCTTCGGATACGGCGGTCAGGGACAGCTGGAGCGCCAATCCGGACGACCAATTCCTTCTTGACGTCAACATTCGCCAGCTGCGGCTGGGCGAAGGTGTGCGCGCGTACAACACGCCGTCAGGCACCTGCATCATCTTTGGCGACTTCATCAACACGCTGGATCTGCCGATCGCCATCGATCTGGCGAAGAAGTCGGCATCCGGATGGGCGTTCCGAGAAGCCAACAAGATCAACGTGGATTATGCCGCCTCCACGGTCACATACGGAGGTAAGACCGAGTCTCTCGACAAAGGGGTCGTTCGGGAAGCACCCGAAGGCTGGTGCGTGGAGACGGAGGCGCTGAGCCGCTGGTTCGGCATCAACGTCAAGGCAATGACGTCAGGTTCGGTCATCGTTCTGGAATCTGAAGCGAAATTGCCTGTTGAGCTCGCCATGGAGCGTCAACAGCGCGCGGCTCGGATCCGTCCGGCCAAGTTCGACCTCGCAGATTTGCCGAAGGTGCGATTGCCCTACCGCATGTGGCGCGCGCCGGCCTTGGACTTCGTCGTCAGCGGTGGTGTCGCCTATCGTGCGAACGATGGGGTCAAAGTGGATCGCCGCTCCTCGGTGATTGCGGCCGGCGAGCTGGCTCAGATGTCCTACAATGCCCAGTTTGCTACCACCGAACGTGGCAAGCCAAACGTGGCCAGGTTCCACATGTACCGGTCAGATCCGGAGGGGGAGCTACTAGGACCCCTACAGGCAACGCATTTCGGTTTCGGTGACGTGGCCGGGATGGACACACGTTTAAGCGGCAATTCCGCCAGTGGCCGCGGGGCGGTCGTGACGAACCGGCCGCTGGTTGCGCAGACCGCCTTCGATCGGACTCGATTCGAAGGGGACCTTCCCGTCGGGTGGGAAGCCGAAATCTACCGCAATGGCGAGTTGCTGGCGTTTGCCAAGCCAAGCGCCGACCAACGCTATGTCTTTGACGATGTTCAACTTCTCTACGGCGAGAATGAGATCAGCATCGTTCTGTACGGCCCCCAGGGCCAGATCCAGACGCGGGACGAGACCATCAACATCGGCCAGGACAACGTGCCGGCCGGAAGAACCTGGTACTGGGCCGGTTTTAATCAGCCGGGCAGAGATCTGGCGCCCCTGGAGCGTCCTCCCGACACGCTGCTTCAGCCGACGGCACAGGCCACCATCGCAGTCGAACATGGACTGGACGACAGGACGTCGGCCGGTGCGCTCGCGCGTATGATGCTCGTGCAGGACAAACGGATCACGGTGGTCGAGGGATCGGTGCGCCGATCCTTTGGCGGAGCGTTGGGAGAGATTGCCGCAGCTCGGGAAACGACGGGGGGGGCCGCGTTGCGAGCGCAGGTGGTCGGGAAGCTTGGACCCGTTCACTTCACCGCTGAAGCCATTGCTGCGAATGATTTTCATTTGCGGGGAGGTAAGAAGCAAAGCTTGCGAGACGTGCGTGTCGCCCTGGATGCGCCCCTCCACATTGGTCGGACCATCCTTCCGGCACATGCCGAAGTCCACCTGCTCGATCGAATGAACGGGACGAAGCAGCTCGAAGCGGCAGGCAGGATGTCCGCAAGCTTCGATCGATTCAACCTGTCCTCCGAACTCAGATACAGGAAGCAGATTGTTCGATCCGCAATCTCTTCGCCGGGGGAGGTGAATTGGGATGTCATCGGCACGGGCCGGATCGGGGATGTGCGGGTTCGGGGCGGAAGCAGCTTCGACATCACGCCGCAGGCAAGATTCCGCTCCGCCGAGCTGTCGGCCTACTGGTCCGCCTCCGCCCTGTCCGATTGGGAGGGCGGGCTGATGTACGACGCTGTCATGAAACGCGGCAGGGCCCGCCTAACCCACGTTCGGCGCCTCAATGCGATGGCCATTGCGCTCACGGGCGAGGCGGCGACGGATGGTTCTATTGCGCTTGGCGTCAACCTCAATTTCTCGATCGATCCCGCTCACGGACTGGCCCTCTCACGGCGCCCACTCGCGAGCGCAGGAGCCATTCGCGCCAGGGTCTATCGCGATCTCAACGACAATGGTGTCTGGGATACGGCTGAGCCGGCGGAAAAAGGCGCGCTGATAACGACGGGGACGCGATCGTCCGATCGATCCACGGACACTCACGGCGCCGTTCTCGTCGGGGGCCTCGCGTCCTTCTCACCGGTAGCGGTGGGAATTGACGTCACGAGTCTGGCAGACCCGATGCTGGTCCCCAAGAAATCGCTGCAAGTCGTGGTCCCACGCCCAGGTGTTCCCGCTGAAATTCAGAT
Source organism: Sphingomicrobium sp. (assembly GCA_045811225.1). Taxonomy (GTDB): domain Bacteria; phylum Pseudomonadota; class Alphaproteobacteria; order Sphingomonadales; family Sphingomonadaceae; genus Sphingomicrobium. Next base: position 8,378 of record JBJMUK010000192.1, read on the forward strand.
AGGGCTGGTGGGTGGCGGCGACGTGGAAGGTGCGCTCGTTAAGAGTGGCGGCCTGGGCTTCGAGGGGCTGGCGCTGGAGCTCGTGGACGAGGCGGGTAAAACGGTCGCGACGGCCCAGACCGATTTCGACGGGTTCTTCCTCTTTGAACGGGTGCCCTACGGCAAATATCGCATCCGGGTGGCTGCAGAGTCCGCGCAAGTCGCTAACGTGCTGCGAGATGTCGGCGGAGAGGTGCTGATCAGTCCTGAAAAGTCGATCGTGCGCCTCGGGTCGATACACGTCGATTTCCTGCCGACCATCGCGGCCAAATAGTTGGCTTAGCCAACTTCGATTGATTCTATGGGACTGGTGCGGTCGAGAAGACTCGAACTTCCACGGCCTTTCGGCCACAGCGACCTCAACGCTGCGCGTCTACCAGTTCCGCCACGACCGCACGTCATGAAAAATCGGCCGGTCCAATGGGTTCCAGCCGCTGGCGAGGCGCGGCCTCTAGCAAAGCGAATTTGAGGGCGCAATGCCGCGCCCGCGCCGCGTCAGGAGCCGGGCGAGCCCAGCGTGATCGTCAGCTCGTCGCCGCCCGGCGGGACGTTGACCTCGGCGCTGTTGAAGCTCGCGCTGGCGCCGGGCGGCAGGGTCCGTGCCGGCGGCGCGATCGTCCAGCTGTAGACGACCTTGCCGGCGGCGGTCTTGAGCTGCGCCTGGAGCGGCGGGACCGCTTGCTCGCTGCCTGTCGGATTGATCACCCGGCCGGTG
>JBJMUK010000193.1:0-3510 GCA_045811225.1 Sphingomicrobium sp.
TGGGCTGAACGCGCCCCCGGACGGACTATATTTCGTGGAAGCGCTCTATCCCTGATGCTTGTTGCAGCGCAGCACTTGATTAGTGGCGTTGGAACGCAAATCTGTTACTTGCGCCCGCCTTGGGAGCGAATGAAGGAGCCCAGCACCTTGATGCGGGTCATGATGAAGTCGAAAATCCACCGCGCCACCGTGACGCAGGCGGATCTTGATTATGTAGGCTCCGTCGCAATCGACGCGGCATTGATGGAGGCGGCCGACCTGCTCGAGGGCGAGCAGGTAGCAATCGTCGACCTCACCAATGGCGCGCGCATAGAAACCTACGTCATCACGGCTCCGGCCGGCAGCGGCACGATCACCATTAACGGAGCCGCCGCTCACCTTGTGCACGCTGGCGATCTCGTGATCATCATGAGCTACGCCGTCTTGGACGACGCGGAAGCGCGCTGGCTCAAGCCGCGCGTGGTGCACGTCGATGAGCAGAACCGCATTGTGAAGCTCGGCAATGATCCGTCGGAGCCGGTTCCGGGCGCTCCCGATCAGAAGCGCCCGGCCGCCGCCTGATCATTCGGCCGCGATGGCCTCATATTCCTGGGCAGCCAGGAACTTCTCGGCATCGAGCGCGGCCATGCACCCAGTCCCGGCTGCCGTGACTGCCTGCCGGTAGATCTTGTCCATGACGTCACCGCAGGCAAATACACCTGGGATGTTCGTCTTGGTGGTGCCGGTTTCAACCTCGATATAGCCGTCCTCGTCGAGCCGCAGCTGATCGCTGAATAACTCGGTCGCCGGCTTGTGGCCGATGGCGACGAAGGCGCCGTCGACATCGATGCGTGAGATCGCACCGGTACGGCGATCCTTCAGGTCCAGTCCGACCAAGGCATTATGATCACCGCCGCCGATGAATTCGGCGACTTCATGATTCCACAGCACCTTGATCTGCGGGTGGGCGAACAGCCGGTCCTGCAGGATCTTCTCGGCGCGAAGCGAGTCGCGGCGATGGATCAGGGTTACGTCGTGACTATGGTTGGTAAGGTACAGCGCCTCTTCGACGGCCGTGTTGCCGCCGCCGATGACCGCGACTTTCTTTCCGCGATAGAAGAAGCCGTCGCAGGTCGCGCAGGCCGAAGCCCCCTTCCCTTTCATCAGTTCTTCCGATGGCAGCCCAAGCCATTTCGCCTGAGCCCCAGTTGCAATGACCAGGGTGTCGGCGTGATATTCCGAGCCGCTGTCTCCGATCAGCCGGAACGGTCGGCGGGACAGGTCGACGGAACTGATGTGGTCCCACACCATCTTGGTGCCGACATGTTCTGCCTGGGCCTGCATTTCCTCCATCAGCCAGGGACCCTGAATGACGTCACGGAAGCCGGGATAATTCTCTACATCCGTCGTCGTTGTCAGCTGGCCACCCGGCTGAATGCCCTGGATCACGACGGGACTCATCCCGGCGCGCGCTGCGTAGATGGCTGCAGTGAGGCCGGCCGGCCCGGAGCCGAGGACGGCCATGCGCGTCGAAACGATGTTTGTCATGGCAGCGATTTAGGGTGGCTGCCTGTCCACCGCAACGGCGAACGTGACGTCGGTGCGTCTAGAGCGTCCGGCGGCCGCGAACGAAGTGCAACACCAGCATGATGATGCCGATGATCAGCAGGATATGGATGATCGCGCCGACCGACTTGAATGCCAGCAAGCCAACGAGCCACACGACGATTAGAATCCCGGCGATGGTTGCAAGCATGGACGCCTCCTCTTGATCCGACGTGCTTGCCCAACACGTCGCCGATCAAGCGGTTCCTAGACCAGCCGCGATTGTTTCAGGGCCGCTTCAATGAAGCCGGCGAACAAGGGGTGCGGATCGAACGGACGGCTTTTCAGCTCCGGGTGAAACTGGACGCCTATGAACCATGGATGGTCGGGACGCTCGACAATTTCCGGCAACTGCCCATCCGGCGACATTCCCGAGAATACCAGTCCGCCTTTCTCCAGCGGCTCCCGGTAATGGATGTTCACTTCATAGCGGTGGCGATGGCGCTCGCGGATCTCGGTACTGCCATAGGCCGCCGCGGCATGGCTGTTGCCCGACAGCTTGGCGTCATAAGCGCCCAGCCGCATGGTTCCACCAAGATCGCCATCGGCGGCGCGCTTCTGGAGACCTTCTTCGCTCATCCATTCGGTGATGAGTCCAACGACGGGCTCCGGAGTCTCCCCAAATTCCGTGGTCGATGCTTCCTTGATTCCAGCGAGGTTCCGGGCACCTTCGATGCAGGCCATCTGCATGCCAAGGCAGATGCCGAAGAATGGCACCTTGCGTTCACGAGCGAACTGCACGCTGGCGATCTTCCCCTCGCTGCCTCGCTCACCGAAGCCGCCCGGAACGAGGATTCCGTGCAGCGGCTCCAACTCGGCAGCCAACTCTGCTTGCTCGCCTTCAAACAGTTCTGCGTCGAGCCAGCGAATGTGCACTTTAGCGCGATTTGCGATCCCGCCATGGACCAGCGCCTCGCGCAGGCTCTTATAGGCGTCGGGCAGGCCGACATATTTGCCAACGACACCGATCGTGACTTCGCTCTCGTAATGGTCGATGCGATCCATGATGTCGTGCCAGCGAGCGAGTTCCGGCTTGGGCGCATCGTCGATCCGGAACGCCTTCAGCACTTCGTCGTCGAGCCCTTCCGCGTGATATTGCAGCGGAACGTCGTAGATCGACCTTGCATCCAGTGCCGGGATGACTGCAGATTTCGGCACGTTGCAGAACAAGGCGATCTTGGCCCGGTCTCCGTCCGGCAGTTCGCGATCGGAACGGCAGAGCAGGACGTCGGGCTGGACACCCAGACTCGAAAGCTCGCGAACCGAATGTTGCGTAGGCTTCGTCTTCAACTCACCCGCTGCCGCAATCCACGGCACCAACGTCGTGTGCACGCTGACGGTCTGATCGCGTCCAAGGTCGTTCCGGAGCTGACGAATCGCCTCGACGAAAGGCAAGCTTTCGATGTCGCCGACGGTCCCCCCGATTTCGCAAATCACGAAATCGACGTCGTCGGTGTCCTTTAAGGCGAATTCCTTGATCGCATTGGTGACGTGCGGAATTACTTGCACGGTCGCGCCGAGATAGTCGCCGCGCCGCTCGCGCTGGATGATGTCGCGGTAGATGCGGCCCGTCGTGATATTGTCGGATTGCCGAGCGGAAACGCCCGTAAATCGCTCGTAATGGCCGAGGTCGAGATCGCTCTCCGCACCATCGTCCGTTACATAGACTTCCCCGTGCTGATAGGGCGACATCGTTCCGGGATCGACGTTCAGATAGGGATCGAACTTGCGGATGCGGACCCTGTACCCGCGCGCCTGCAGAAGCGCCCCGAGGGATGCCGAGAGAAGACCTTTACCGAGCGAGGAGACCACGCCGCCGGTGACAAATATGAACCGCGCCATGGGAGAAAAGGCTTAGGGGGTGCTTACCCGCTTGGGCAAGCACCCGAATCCAAAAAAGTTCTGAAAAGCGTCCGTTACTGCTGA
>JBJMUK010000194.1:0-8987 GCA_045811225.1 Sphingomicrobium sp.
TGGCGCCGCCGTGCGCTGGACCCCAAAGACAGGCAATTCCGGCGGCGATGCAGGCGAACGGGTTGGCACCCGACGATCCGGCCAACCGGACCGTGGACGTCGACGCATTCTGCTCATGGTCCGCATGCAGGATGAAGATCCGGTCCAGCGCCCGCTCAACGACGGGGTTCACCTTGTAGGGTTCCGCCGGGACGCCGAACGTCATGCGCAGGAAATTGCCGGTGTAGGACAAGGAGTTGTCTGGGTACATGAACGGCTGCCCGACCGTATATTTGTACGCCATCGCCGCAATCGTCGGCATCTTGGCGATCAGCCGGTGGGACGCGATCATCCGCTGCTGCGGGTCGGTGATGTCGGTGCTGTCGTGATAGAATGCCGAAAGCGCGCCAACGACGCCACACATGACTGCCATTGGGTGCGCATCACGGCGGAACCCGCGATAGAAAGTCGCCAGCTGCTCATGAAGCATGGTGTGCCGAGAGATGGTGTAGCTGAACTTCTCCAGCTCAGCCTTCTGCGGCAGCTCGCCGTGCAGGAGGAGGTGGCATACCTCCATGAAACTGGAATGTTCGGCCAGCTGATCAATCGGATAGCCGCGGTGGAGCAGGATGCCCTGCTCACCGTCGATATATGTGATCGCGCTCTGGCAAGCGGCCGTGGACGTGAAGCCGGGATCGTAGGTGAACATGCCGGTTTCGGCATAGAGCTTGCGGATGTCGACGACCTCCGGTCCAACCGTGCCGGGGATGACCGGATAGGTCCATTCACCAGCGCTGGTCTTCATGGTCATCTTCTGTTCGGTCATGCGTTCGTTTCCACCATTTGATCGCCGATTCGAGCGAGGCTTTCGCCCTGCCCCAGCAGAGCAAGAACGTCAAAGATGCCCGGCGAAGTCGTTCGTCCTGTCAATGCGGCGCGGAGTGGCTGGGCGAGCTTGCCAAGCTTAACTCCCGCGGTTTCGGCGGTTTCTCGCACCGCCGCATCGATCGTATCGTGACTCCATTCTGTAACGGCCGAAAGCTTTGCATGGGCCGAGGCGAGGAGGGCGCGGGCATCCGGCGTCAGCAGTGCCGATGCGGCGTCGTCGAAGTCGAGCGGGCGGGAGGCGAACAGGAACTGAGCACTTTCGGCAAGCTGGTTCACGTCGTGGGCGCGCGCCTTCAGTTCGGGCATTGCACGAACCAGAAGCGCGCGGTGGGCGCCGGGCAGCCGCGGCATCACCAGGTCGGCCAGTCGCTCGTCGTCCGCTTCCCGAATGTAGTGCCCGTTGAGATGTTCGAGCTTCTTGATATCGAACCGCGATGGAGCCTTGCCGACATGGTCGATGTCGAACCAGGCGATGGCCTGTTGCCGGCTGATGATCTCCTCGTCGCCATGGCCCCAACCGAGGCGCAGCAGGTAGTTTGACAAGGCTTCCGGCAGGATGCCGAGTTCGTCCCGGTAACTATCGACCCCAAGGGCCCCATGCCGCTTGGACAGCTTGGCACCGTCGGATCCGTGGATCAGCGGCACGTGGCCGTAGCGGGGTTCGGCCCAGTCCATCGCCCGGATGATGGCCAGCTGTCGGAAGGCGTTGTTGAGGTGATCATCGCCGCGGATCACGTGCGTGATCCCCATGTCATGATCATCGACCACGACTGCAAGCATGTAGGTAGGGGAGCCGTCCGAGCGCAGGATAACGAAGTCGTCCAGTTCCGCGTTGGCGACTGTAACCCGGCCCTGCACCAGATCATCGATCACGGTCTCGCCCTCACGCGGGGCCTTCAGGCGAATCACGAAGGGTGCGTCTTCGGCCGGAGCGTTGCTGCAGTCGCGCCACTCGCTGTCGATCCGGAACGGGCGGCGTTCTGCCTGTGCCTTCTCGCGCCGCTGCTGAAGTTCCCCCGGCGTCAAGTAGCAGCGGTAGGCTGCTCCGCGTTCGATCAGCTGGTGCGCGACTTCGGCGTGCCGGTCCTCGAACTGCGACTGGAAATAGGGCGGTTCATCTCCGCCGATGCCGAGCCAGTCCAGGCCGTCAAGGATCGCGTCGATGGCGGGCTGGGTCGACCGTGCCTTGTCCGTATCTTCAATGCGTAGAAGATATTTGCCGCCGTGGTGCCGGGCGAACAGCCAGTTGAACAGGGCAGTGCGAGCGCCGCCGATGTGAAGGTAACCGGTGGGCGAGGGCGCAAAACGCGTGACCACGGGTGACTGATTGCCGCTTGCGCTCAAGCACGCTTTCCTTTGATTTGTCCGAATGAAGGTGGAGAGCGCCCCTAACATAGCCATTGGCGGTCTGCCACAGCGGCGGTTCGATCAGGTGAGCGGGGCACTTGCCGCTGCCCGAGTCCGGTTAGAAACGTTCCTTGAGCAGGAGCGGGGACAGCTGCCGGCCTGGTCCGTCGTCGGCTTCGGCATTGGGATCGGATGCTGGTTCGCGCTCGATGGGCCCAATCAGTGGTCGGCGTTCCTGAGTCTGTGCAGCGGCATTGCGGTCTTGGCCCTGTTGGCGAGGGGCGGTCGAGCGGAGCGAGCGGTTGGCATCTTCTCGCTCGCTATGGCACTGGGTTGCGCACTGATCTGGGTGCGGGCAACCTGGGTCGCCGCGCCTCGGATCGAGCGGCCGATTGTCGCGACATTCCAGGCTCGGGTCGAGCGGGTCGAGCAATTGCTGGCCAAGGGTCGGGATCGGCTTACGATTGCGCCGACTGAGAGCAGGCTGCCTCCGCGCGTGCGGGTTACCGTCGATGGAAATGAGCCGCCCGCCGGAGTCGCCGCCGGCGCGCTGCTGCAAGTGCGGGCGAGGCTCGCACCGCCACCGGGCATGGCGTTGCCGGGCAGCTACGATTTTTCACGAGATGCCTGGTTTCGCGGCATCGGTGCGGTCGGCAAGGCTCTGGATCCGCCCACTGTTGTCGAGCCTGTGGCGCCCAGCGGGTTGGATTCGCTGAGGGAGCAGCTTGGCGCCCATATCCGAACGAGGCTCTCGGGTTCTGAGGGCGGTATTGCGACTGCACTGGTCACCGGCGATCAGAATGCGGTCAGCGAGGACGATGCCGAGGCAATGCGGCGCAGCGGGCTAACTCACCTGTTGTCCGTCAGCGGCTTGCACATCGCGGCAGTCGTTGGCGCGACTTTGCTCCTGACGCTTCGACTCCTTGCCCTCAGCGAACGGCTGGCGCTGAGGTTTAACCTGATGATCGTGGCCGCGGGCGCAGGCGCCGTTGCCGGAGTGGCCTACACCTTGCTCACCGGAGCGCAGGTGCCGACGGTCCGAAGCTGCGTGACCGCCCTGCTTGTGCTGGCCGGGATAGCGCTTGGGCGCGACGCAATCAGCATTCGACTGGTCGCTGTCGCAGCGCTGCTCGTGCTGCTGTTCAGACCGGAAGCGATCGCTGGTGCGAGCTTTCAGCTCAGCTTTGCCGCAGTAACCGCGATCATCGCTCTGCATTCGACCAAATGGGCGAAGAACTGGTTCCTTGCACGTGACGAGTGGATTGGAGCGAAGTTGCTGCGGTCTCTCGGTGCAATGGTGGTCACCGGGCTCGCCGTGGAGATGGCGCTGGTTCCTTTCGCGTTGTTCCACTTCCACCGCGCGGGGCTCTACGGCGTGGGGGCTAATATCATCGCCATCCCGCTGACGACCTTCGTGATCATGCCACTGGAGGCCGCCGCGCTGTTGCTCGACATCGTCGGAGTCGGTGCTCCGCTGTGGGCGCTCACGGGATGGGCCTTGCAGGTTCTGTTGGGTATCGCGCGGACAGTGTCCGCTACCAGCGGCGCGGTGGCCACCTTGGCGACCATGCCCGGCTGGGCATTCGCTTTGCTGGTGGGCGGAGGGCTCTGGATCTGCCTTTGGGCGACCAGGCCCCGCATTTGGGGCATCATTCCAGTCGTGATCGGGGCCAGCGGAGCCATGGCTTCGCCGACGCCCGACCTGCTGGTCACCGGTGACGGCCGCCACGTGGCGATTGTGCAGGACGGCAAGCCATATCTGCTCCGCGACCGAACCGGCGACTATGTTCGTGACATCATGTCGGAATCAGCCGGGTTCGACGGCGAGGCTTCGGATCTGGCGGGCCAGAGCTTCAGTCGATGCACGACGGATTCGTGCGTCGCCATCGTGCCGGGTCAGGAGGGAAGTTGGCGAGTGCTGGCGACACGTTCCGGGACCCGGATCGACTGGCAAGCGATCACCGACGCCTGTGCAGATGCGGACATTGTCATTTCCGACCGCTGGCTGCCCAAGGCATGCACACCGCGCTGGCTCAAGCTGGACAGGAAGGCGCTGCAGTCGACCGGAGGACTGGCGATCTATCTGCAACACCGGGCGAACGCTGAGGTCGATACGGTGACAAGCCGGGTTGGCGAGCACCCATGGGCAGTGACTACGGGAGCGAAACGGTCTAATTGATGCTCGTTCCGGAGGAGACGAACCATGCCGCAGTTCGTGATCGAACGAGAAATGCCGAACGTCGGATCGCTCAGTGCAAGCGATTTACAAGGAGCATCGCAGACAAGCTGCTCTGTCCTTCGCGACCTTGGACCGGAGATCCAGTGGGTTCACAGCTACGTAACCGACGACAAGATCTACTGCATCTATCGCGCGCCGAGCGAGCAGTTGATCCGCCAACATGCTGAGACCGCCGGCTTCCCGGCAAACCGTATTTCGCAGGTCCGGGCGACGATCGATCCAACAACCGCTGAATAGGTTCAGTCGGCCACTTTCTGCCAGACGGCAAGCTCGCTGCCCGACGGATCGATGAAGTGGAACCGCCGGCCACCTGGAAAAGAGAAGATCGGGCGGGCAATCACTCCGCCTGCCCTTGAAACGGCATCGAAGGCCGCTTCCAGGTCGTCGACCCGCACCACCGGCAAAGGTGCGGAGAGCGCATCTTCCGAGCTTCCGTTGAGCCCTATATCCACGACATCGGTGGTGGTAGCTGAATAATCGGGCCCATAATTGCTGAACGACCAGCCGAAGGCCTTGGAATAGAATGCCCGCGTCAGTTCGTGAGCCGTGAGGCTGGGAAGCTCGACGTAATCGATACGTGCGTCGACCACGGTCAGTAGCGACGGATCAGGCCAGCCAGGCGACCCTGAATTCGGACCTGATCGGGACGGTAGCGCTTCGCTTCATACTGGCGGTTAGCCGGGTCGAGGCGGATCATTTGTCCTTCGCGGCGGAATGTTTTGAGGGTCGCCTCGCTCTCGTCAATCAAGGCGACAACGATTTCGCCTTCCCGCGCAGTATCGACGCGACGAATGAGTGCGAAGTCGCCATCAAGGATGCCTTCCTCCACCATCGAATCGCCGGAAACTTCCAGCGCATAATGTTCGCCGGGTCCAAGCAGTGCGGCCGGCACGGCAAAGCCTTCGGTCCCCTGTAGCGCTTCGATCGGCGTACCTGCGGCAATTCGGCCGTGCATCGGAATTTCGATGGTGTCGTTAGCTGCGGCAGGAACCACCGGCTTCGGCGTTGGCTGGGTCGCCGCGCCCCGAACTTCCGGAAGCTTGAGCACTTCCAGTGCGCGGGCACGATTGGGCAGGCGCCTGATAAAGCTGCGCTCCTCAAGCGCCGAGATCAGCCGGTGCACGCCGGACTTGGACTTCAAGTCCAAAGCTTCGCGCATCTCATCGAAGCTGGGTGACACGCCAGTCTGCGCGAGGCGTTCGTCGATGAACATCAACAATTCATGCTGCTTGGCAGTGAGCATGGCCGTGCACTCCCTCTGTTCCAATCAGGAACGAACAGAGAACGTCTATGAAACGAATTGCGCCTGGTCAAGAGCGCTCGTGGAAGAACTATCCTCCGATGATCCGCTTCCGCGTCGCGGTGATCGCGGACTCGTTCCGCTTGATTCCCAGCTTGGTGCGCATCGCAGTGACGAACTGGCGGGCGTATTCGTCGGCAACAGCCCGCGTGAAGTCCCTCTGCACCTGGGAGATCAGCGACGTCTGAAGGTTCGCGTTGCCGGGAATAATCTTGTTCAGCTTGACGATCGCCAGCGCGCCGCTTTGCGTGTCCGCAACCATCCGGCTCGACCCCTGCGTGAGGTTGAACATGATCTTCACCGGTTCCGGCACTGGCTGATTGCTCATCGTCAGGTCGAGGCGGCGCGCGCCGACAGAACGCGGGGCGGGCAGGGGCGTGCCGGCCTGCGACACGGCCTGCGCCAACGGCATTCCCCGCTGCACCTTGGCTGCGATTGCAGCAGCAACGGCGCGAGCGCGGGCACTTGCCTGCTGCGTGATCCAGTCGTTGGCGACCTGCGCCTTGATCTGTGCCAGCGGAGCAGGGGCAGCGGCGACGATCTGCGCTGGGGCAACAAGAGCGTAGCCCGCATCCTCACCCAAGGAGTCGACGACCGGATCGTCATTCGCTTCCATGTCGAAGCCGCTCTTCAGCGCGGGCGCAAGCTCGGCAGGCAGACGGAAGGCGGCATCCTGTTTCGATGTCCCGTTCGCGAGCAGCAGCGGCGTCTGCGTGACGGGCAGCTTGGCGGCTGCCGCGGCCTCCGCGAAGTTGCTGCCATTGTCGACGGCATCCTGGACCTTGGTAACGAGGTCCTCGAGCGCCGCCTTCTTCTTGTCGGCCGACAATTTGGTGACGATTTCGGCCCGCGCCGCTGCGAGCGACTTTCCGCCCTCGCTCTGGACCGAATCGATCTTCACGACGTGCCAGCCGAGGTCCGACTGGATTGGGCCGACCACCTCGCCGGCCTTGGCCGCGAATGCTGCCGCGGCGACCTTTTCCCCAGCCAGAGATGCGAATTGCTGGCGCTTCTGCGGACCAACCGCGACGTCGGCCGCGCTCAAACCAGCGGGTGCGGCTGCAGCAGCGAACGTTGCGCCGCCACGCGCGCGTCCCGCGATTGCCTGGGCCGTCTTTTGATCCGGAACCACAGCCTGGCTGATGACGCGCAGGTCGCTCGTGCCGTAAACGTCCTGGTGCGCCTTGTAATAGGCCGCGATCTCCTGGTCCGTGGGAGCAGGCGCCGGAAGCTGATCCGCAGTGATCCTGGCGATGTGGAGCGACCGTTGTTCGGGCACCATGTAACGTGCTCGGTTCGAGCTGTAGAAGCGCTGCAGATCAGCATCCGTAGGAGTCAGGCCGGCCCGGAATGCAGCGATCGGAACAATTGCGATCTCGCCTTGGCGAGCTTCCAGCAGCATCGACGCATAGGGCGTCGCTACACCAACTGGCACTCGCGAGTTGGCGACCACAGGCGTGAGCAGCATCTGCTGGAGCAGGCCGGTCCGGATCAGGCGGCGAACCTGCTGATCGCTCATCCTCTGCTGGGCTAGCCAGCTCTGATAAGCGGCGTCGCTGAATTGGCCGTTCAGCCCCTTGGTTCCGGGGATGTTGGCAATCTCCGCGTCGACGAGCTTCTTCGACAGGTTGAAGCCGAACCGGTCGGCAAAGGCGGACAGGGTCGCCTGATCGATCAGGCCTTGCAAAAGAGGATCGAAATCCGCTGCCAGCGCGGCGTAATCCGCGTCCGGCCGCTGTTGACGCACCTCGGTCAAGCGCCGCTCGAGCTCCTGGCTCATGTCCCGCTCGGTTACCGTCTCTCCGCCGACCTTCGCGAGCGTTGAGCTGTTCAGCCCGACCCCGCCGGTGCTGAGGTTTGCAACATCGCCAGCCGCAAAGGATGCCACGATCAGCAGCAGGAAGATCGTCATGATGATGGTACCGAGAGTCGACTTTGACAGGCGGCGGAAGGAAGCAAGCATGTTTACGGGTCAGCTCTCTCGGTGATTTGCAGGGGGACGCTTTAGAAGCAGCCCCCGCGAGCGGCAAGGCGTCGCTCTTTGCGGAGTCGGAACCCTCCAGCTAGAGGCCGCGCATGAAACTCAGAAAATATGTTGTCGGCAACTGGAAGATGCACGGATTGGCGGCGGACATCGGCGATGTCCGCGCCATTGCAGAGGGAGCGCGCGCCTTCCCGGATGTCGATGTTGCTCTGTGCCTTCCGACCACGCTCATCCACCGAGCCACTCAGGCCATACCCGACTTTCCGGTCGGTGCGCAGGACGTCCACTTCGCGCCGCAGGGTGCCCACACGGGCTGCGTCGGGGCGGAGATGCTTGCGGACGCTGGCGCCAGGCTAACAATTGTCGGTCACTCCGAGCGCAGAGATCGGGAGCGCAGCGCGGAGGTTCGACAGAAAGCGGAGGCAGCCCAGGCGATCGGACTGGATGTCATTGTCTGCGTTGGCGAAAGCCTGGAAGCGCACGAGGCCGGGGCAACCATCGAGACTGTCTGCCGGCTCGCCAACAAGAGTCTTCCTGAGCGGATCGGCGCTTCCGACCTCACACTGTCTTATGAGCCTGTGTGGGCGATCGGCAGCGGATCGACACCCACCGTCAAGGAAATCGGCTGGGTTGCCGGAGCGCTCCGGGACCTTCTGGATCGGCGTTATGGGGCTGAGGCGGGACGGGTGCGCATCCTGTATGGCGGCTCGGTCAACGCGACGAACGCGGCCGAGATCTTCTCTGTGCCTCTTGTCGACGGAGCGCTCGTCGGAGGCGCGAGCCTCAAGCCTGCGGACTTCTTGCCCATCGTGCAGGCCGCCAGCGCAGTTGAAGGCGCGCGAACGATCGCCTAGATGCCGCCAACGCATTTTTTCCGAAAGTCACCGATGTTCCAGTTCCTGCTGATCGTTCAGACCCTGATCGCCGCCTCGCTGGTCGGCGTGATTCTCGTGCAGCGCTCTGAGGGCGGCGGCCTGGGTGTCGGCGGAAGCTCGTCCGGGTTCATGACTGCGCGCGGCGCGGCAGACTTCCTGACTCGGTCGACGGCTGTCCTGGGCGGGCTGTTCATCCTGCTGTCGATCTTCCTCGCCGCTTATGCCGGCGTTCAGCACAAGCCTTCGAAGGTCGACACGTCGCTTGCGAACAGAGTGTCGTCGACGGCGACTGCTCCCGATCCCGCGACTGCTCCGACGGCGAACGACGCTGCTCCCGCAGGGAATCAGTCCGCTCCGGCCGTTCCGCTTCAGCAG
>JBJMUK010000195.1:0-6481 GCA_045811225.1 Sphingomicrobium sp.
CTCCACGATTTCGATGTCCCAACCAGCACCAAGCACTTTCGCCGCCCTTTCCACCAAGTCAGAAAGCAGTGCGACGCCAAGTGAGGTGTTCGACGCGCGGAGCACAGGAACTTTACCCGAAGCTTCGGCAATGCGTTTGCCGGCGAGATCGTCGAGACCAGTCGTCCCGATGAGGATTGGAACGCCGGCTGCAACGGCTCGGTCTAGGCTGGCCTGAAGACCAGCCGGTGCGGAAAAATCGATCAGCACATCGGCATGGTCCTGATCGATCTGGAACGCGGAATCTTCGGCCACTGCCGCGGCGATGGCCTGTCCCATGCGTCCGTTCGGCGCGAACAGGCTGATGCGTATTGGCTGCTGATCAGTGCGCATGCCCGTTGCTTAGGGGCGGGCCGGAGCGATGCCAAGCCGCTCGGACAAAGCTAGCGCGGCGGCCGGAGCCTTCACTTTGGCACCATTGATCATGAAGATGTAACTGTCGCGTCCGGCCGCCGACCACGATTGAGCCCGGTGGGCGAACCCCTGCAACGCACTATCGTCGTATCCGCTGGGCACGTCCTCGCTCATCCGTTTCAGCCGGGCATAGGCGAAGTCCGCTGTCTGTTCGTCTATGCAGGGCACTTCGTCGGCGTCGCCGAAGACGATCGCGACGTTGCGCGCCTTGCAGAGCGCGAAGAAGCGCTCATTGCAAAAACTTTCGTGGTGCGGCTCGATGACGTGACGGATCGGCACACCGTCGATCTGCTCAGGCAGAAGGTCGATAAATCCGGCAATATCGTCGGCATCGAACTGGCGCCGTGCAGCGAACATCCAGAGAATGGGACCGAGTTTCGGACCCAGTGCTCCGAGCCCCTGATCAAAGAAGTTGGTGATGCCCTCAGCACCATCTGAAAGTTTCGTCCGAGTGACGCAGAAACGAGAACCCTTGATCGCAAACTGGAAACCATCAGGCACCGTGGCGCCCCATTTCTCCCAGCTCTTGGGGCTCTGCCTGCCATAGAAGGTGGCGTTGATCTCCAGCGTCCGGAACTTGCCGGACCCATATTCCAACTCACGGGAATGGGGCAGTTTTTCGGGGTAGAAGGTCCCTCGCCACGGGGGAAAGGTCCAGCCGCCGATACCGATGCGGATTTGCGGTTCGCTCATGAGGTTGGCACCTTAAGGGAGTGATGGACGTGCGCAACATTGTGATTCTGACCGGTGCGGGCGTCTCCGCGGAGAGCGGCGTGGCCACCTTTCGTGGGCCAGACGGGCTATGGGAGGGACATCGGGTCGAGGATGTCGCGACGCCCGAGGCTTTCCAGCGCGATCCAGCGCTTGTCCACAAGTTCTACGATGCCCGCCGGGCAAAGCTCGGGACTGTCCAGCCGAACGCTGCCCACCGAGCGCTTGCGCGGCTCGATCGAGAGTGGCCCGGTGAACTGCTGCTCGTGACCCAGAACGTGGACGACCTCCACGAGCGCGCCGGATCGACACGCCTCCTGCATATGCATGGGCAACTACGGAGCGGATGGTGTCTGGCCTGCGATGACCGCTTCGCCTGGGAAGGCCCAATGGGTGAGGGGGCTCCGTGCCCGTCCTGCGCGGGATCAGGGCAGGTGCGGCCTGACATCGTCTGGTTCGGAGAGATGCCGTACGACATGGATCGGATCGAGGATGCGCTGCAGCGATGCGACCTGTTCGTGTCCATCGGAACTTCCGGCGCGGTTTATCCGGCCGCTGGGTTCGTTCAGACGGCGGGCTACCGCGGCGCTCACACGCTGGAGATGAATCTCGAACCGAGTCAGGGCAGCATCTTCTTCCACGAAAGCCGGATGGGCACGGCCGGCGAACTGGTGCCTGCGTGGGTGGACGAGATACTGGGCTGCTAGTCCGCCCACTCCAGGCCGATATCGCGATAAAGGCTGCGGTCTTCGTCCCAGCGCGGATTGACCTTTACGTGCAGGAAAAGATGCACTTTCCGCCCCAAATGCTCACCGATGGCTTCACGCGACGCCTGACCGATGCTCTTCAACCGTGATCCGCCCTTGCCAAGAACGATCGCCTTCTGGCTGTCGCGCTCAACCAGAATCTGCTGGTGGATGACGGTCGAACCATCCTTCCGGTCTTCCCATTTCTCGGTCTCGATGGCCGACGAATAAGGCAGTTCCGAATGAAGCTGGTTGTAGATCTGCTCGCGTGTAAGCTCGGCCGCGACCATCCGATCGGTCGCGTCACTCAGCTGATCTTCGGGGAAATGCCACGGTCCTTCCGGCATTGCTTCCGCAAGCGCCTTCTTCAGGTCGCCAACCCCATCGCCGCTGGTCGCGCTGACCATGAAGACGGCTTTCGGCTTCAATCGCTCGGACAGGCGGGCAGCGAGCAGGAGGAGATCGTCCTTTTTGGCGACATCGGTCTTGTTCAGGACCAGCAACAGCGGCTCGGGGCGGCCCTCTACGCTTTGCAGCATTGCCTCCACACGCTCGCCGAGCCTGGCCGCGGCGTCGATCACGAGCAGGATCAAGTCGGCATCCTCGGCCCCAGACCATGCCGCCTGGACCATCGCTCGGTCCAGCCGGCGGCGCGGTGCGAAGATGCCGGGCGTGTCGACCAGCAGCAGTTGAGCCTCCCCGGCGATGGCAATGCCCATCAGCTTGGCACGCGTGGTCTGCGCCTTTGCGCTGACGATTGCGACCTTCTGACCGACAAGCGAATTCACCAGGGTGCTCTTGCCGGCGTTGGGTGCACCGATCACGGCGACCAGCCCGCAGCGAGTGTTTTCCGTAATGCTCATCCTAACTTGCTCAACAAAGCAGCCGCCGCAGCGGTTTCCGCTTCTTGTTTCGAGGATCCTTCGGCTTCCGCCGTCCCCTGGTTCCTGATGGTGACTCGAACGGTGAAGCGGGGAGCGTGGTGCGCGCCGGTGCGTCCAACGATCTCGTAAGCCGGTGTCCCGAAGTCGCGCGCCGCAGCGAGCTCCTGAAGTGCTGACTTGGGATGCTGGGGAGCGCGTCCCTGTCCTTCGAGGAAGGGCGCCCAGGCCGACCGCACGAATGCTTCGGCAACGTCCATTCCGCCGTCAATCAGCAACGCACCGATCAGCGATTCCACCACGTCGCCAACCACGTTGTCGCTCTGGTTCGCACCGTCCTCCCGGGCCTGTTTGCCCAGCCGGATCACCTCAGGAAGGCCAATCTGGCGACCCACCTCCGCGCATGTCTCGCGAGCGACAAGGGCATTGTAGCGGCGGGACAGCTTGCCCTCGGGCTCATCGGCATGGGCCTCGTACAGCCAGCGCGCGATCACAAGACCAAGTACCCGATCTCCGAGGAACTCGAGCCGCTCATAACTGTCCTTCCCGACGCTGGAATGGGTCAGCGCCCGATCGAACAGTGCCACGTCCCTGGGCTTATGGCCCAGCGTTCCACTAACGAACTCCGCGGTACCGCTGCTCATTCGGGCAAGCCGGTGTAGCCGTTGCCGATGCGCCGGACCCGAAGCGCACTGAACCAGGTCCAAGGCTTGAGGTAGGACGCGCTTCCGTCGGTCGACCAGAAGGTGAACATGGCCCGCCCGATAATGTTCTCCACAGGGAGGAAGCCGACCCCGTGCTCGACCGGCTGGAAGCGGCTGTCGGCACTGTCATCGCGATTGTCGCCCATGACGAACACGTAACCGTCGGGCACCGTCGTTGCCGGGAAATAATCGGCCGCCGGGGCGTCGACTTGGTCGAGAACGGTGTAGGACGGCCCGCCGGGGAGCGTCTCCTCGTAAGCTGGGTAGAGGCAGGTGCCGGCCCGCACCATGGGAACCGCGTTCGGCACGACCTTGCACGGGCTGTTGGCGCTCATAGGCAAGGCGAACGGCGGCAGATCTTCCCTCGGCACCGCTTTCCCATTGAGCACCAATTGCCCGGCGCGCACTTGGACTGTGTCTCCCGGAAGGCCGATCACACGCTTGATCAGATCGGCGTCGTCAACAGGATGGTGGAAGACGACAACGTCGCCGCGCTTCGGCAGATGGTTTAAGATCCGGCCTTCGAACGACGGGATCTGCCAGGGGAAGCTGTAGCGTGAATAGCCGTACGGCCACTTCGACACCATCAGATAGTCGCCGATATACAGAGTCGGCAGCATCGATCCGGACGGGATGCTGAACGGCGCAACGACAAAGCTGCGCACGAACCAGGCAAGCAGCGCCAGCGTAAGGATGAAGCGCAGCAGTCCGCCGTCCTTCTTGGCGTCCGCGTCGGATCCTTCGGCCTTCGATGCGCGGCGGTGTCTCAGGGAAAATGCCATCGGGGGCTTCTTTCCGTCCGGCGCAGAGCCGTCAAGCTGCTATGGCTTTTGATAAGCCGCAGACTATGAGGCGGGCATGACCGACAATGCCTGGCAAGAGATCGACGCGTACCCCGTACAGACCCTGCAGTCCCTCTTCGAAGCGGACCCGGATCGCCTTTCCCGCCTCACCTTCGAAGTGTCCAACATTTACTTCGACTGGTCGAAGACCCACCTCGACGGCCGCCTACTGGAAGCCTTCACTATGCTCGCGGAACGGAGCGGGTTCAATGCGCGGCGGGAAGCGCTGTTCTCGGGTGGGATCGTCAATTCGAGCGAGGGCCGTCCTGCCGAACATGTCGCCGAGCGTGGCAATGGAGCGCCGGAAGCGGTCGACCTCGCCACGGCGCGCCGCCTGCGGGTGCGGGCTCTGGCCGACGCGGTGGAAGGCGAGGCGTTCGGAGAACTGACCGGAGTGCTGCACATCGGTATCGGCGGGTCGGTGCTTGGGCCGGCGGTGCTGGTCGATGCGCTCGGCCGGAATGGTGCGGAACTTCATGTCAACTTCCTGTCCAACATCGACGGCCAGGCGGTGGATGACGCAGTCGCTGAACTCGACCCCCACACAACCCTTATCGTCGTTGTCTCAAAGACTTTCACCACTGCCGAGACACTCGCGAACATGGCCGCCGCGCTGCAATGGATGCGCGACGCCGGCGTCGACGATCCGGAAGGGCGGATCATTGCGGTGACCGCGCAGCCCGACAATGCGGTCGCGCAGGGCGTGGATGAAAGCCGGATCCTGCAGTTCGCGGAAGGCGTGGGCGGCCGCTATTCCCTGTGGAGCGCCGTCGGCGTCTCTGCGGCCCTGGCGCTCGGCTGGGAGGCGTTCGAGGAGCTGCTGGAAGGCGCAGCCGAGATGGACCGGCACTTCCGCTTCGCCGATCCGGCGGAGAACGTGCCGCTGATCGCAGCCTTCGCGGACCAGCTCTACGTGCAGAGCCTGAAGTGTCAGACACGCGCTCTATTCGCTTATGACGAGCGGCTGCGGCTGCTGCCCGACTATCTTCAGCAGCTGGAGATGGAGTCTAACGGCAAGTCAGTGACGTTCGAAGGGAAGCCCCTCGGTCGCGCTTCGGCCCCAGTAACTTGGGGCGGGACCGGCACGGATGCCCAGCATGCAGTTTTTCAGCTTCTGCATCAGGGCACTGCGCTGATCCCGGTCGAGTTCGTTGCCGCGCTTGAGAGCGATGACTCGCAGGACCCGGAGCATCACCGTCAATTGCTTTTGAATGCTTTCGCTCAGGGAGCGGCACTGATGCAGGGCCGCCAGAGCGACGACCTCCAGCGCAGCTACGCCGGCAACCGCCCAAGTGCGACCGTGCTGCTTGACAGGCTGGATGCACGGACGCTCGGCGCGCTGCTCGCCTTCTACGAGCATCGGACCTTCGCCAACGCAGTCCTCCTCGGCATTAACCCGTTCGACCAGTTCGGCGTGGAGCTTGGCAAGCAGATCGCGAACAGCCTCGCGGCCGGTGGCGGTGACTTCGATCCTTCGACGCGCGCGTTGATGGAACGGGCGGAAGTCTGATGGCTGACTTCGACCTTTTCGTGATTGGCGCCGGTTCGGGCGGGGTCCGGGCGGCCCGCGTGTCCGCCGCGCACGGCGCCAGGGTCGCCATTGCCGAAGAATATCGCATCGGCGGGACCTGCGTCATCCGAGGTTGCGTGCCCAAGAAGCTGCTCGTCTATGGCGCCCACTTTGCGGAGGACCTGGATGATGCCGCCATGTTCGGGTGGGACGTTCCGGAAAAGAGCTTCGACTGGGTCGTTCTGCGCGACAACGTCCTGGCCGAAGTCACCCGGATCGAAGGGGCCTATACCGAGACCCTGACCAACCACGAGGTCACGATCTTCGAGGAACGGGCGGAGCTAGCTGGTCCGAACAGCATCCGGCTCGCGTCGGGACGCACGATCACCGCCGACAAGATCCTGGTTGCCACCGGTGCTCGTCCACTGATGCCCGACATCGAAGGCATCGAGCATGCGATTACCTCCAATGAGGTCTTCCATCTTGAGAAGATGCCGAAGCGCATCGTAATCGCGGGCGGTGGCTACATCGCCAACGAATTCGCGGGTGTATTCCATCAGTTTGGAAGCCATGTGACGCTTGTGAACCGCAGCGACACCCTGCTTCGCGGCTATGACCAGCAGATCGTCGACCG
>JBJMUK010000196.1:0-4052 GCA_045811225.1 Sphingomicrobium sp.
TGCAACGCTGACGACGGCCGCTCCGGCACGCGCGCCGCAATTCGATACGACGGCCAAGGTTGCCTATCTGATCGACCTTTCGTCCGGGGCGGTTCTCTTCGAGAAAAATGCCGACGTACGCATGCCGCCCGCTTCGATGGCAAAGATGATGACGACCGAGGTCGCGTTCGAGCTGATCGACCGGAACGAACTGCCTCTCAGCAAGATGTGCACCGTCCGTCCGGAGACTTGGGCCAAGTGGCATGGGCCGGCTGCCGGCTCGACCATGTTCCTGTCGGCGAATGAGCAGGTCAGCGTAGAGAATCTGTTGCACGGGATCGTGACCCTGTCGGGCAATGATGCATCGGTCGTGCTGGCGGAGTGCATCGCCGGGACGGAGGAAGCATTCGCGGAGCAAATGAACGCGCTTGGCGGAAAGCTCGGCCTCAAGAACAGCCATTTCGGAAACAGCAACGGCTGGCCGGACGAGGGGCGGACATATGTTACTGCCCGCGATCTCGGCACGCTTGCTCGTTCGACCGTCGAACGGCACCCGAAACTCTACAAGCAATTCTACGGGCAGCCGAGCTTCACCTGGGGCAAGACCCTGGGTGCAGGCGCGGACATCACGCAGCAGAACCGCAACCCAATCCTGGGCAAGGTTACAGGCGCGGACGGCCTCAAGACCGGGCACACGGAAGAAGCTGGTTATGGCTTCACAGGATCCGCCGAGCAGAACGGGCGGCGCTTGATAGAAGTGCTTGCCGGAATGGGAAGCTGGAACGAGCGGGTGGATCAGTCGACACGCCTGATCAGCTGGGGCTTCGCAGCATGGCAGGCCAAGCCGCTGTTCACGTCGGGCGCGAAGGTCGGCACCGCAAAGGTGCAGCTTGGGAGCGACAGCGAGGTCGACCTGATAGCCCCGCGCAACATCGCGGTAACCCTTCCCGCCGGGCTGGGTGGTCAGACGAAGCTGACCGTTCGCTATCAGGGCCCGCTGAAGGCCCCGATCAAGAAGGGCGACCACGTCGCCGACCTCTTGATCCACACGGGCGACACTGCGCCGCAAGTGATGCCGCTGGTCGCTGCCAATGACGTCAGCGAGGCCGGAATCTTCGGACGCATGTGGCTGGGCTTGAAGCAATTGTTCGGAATGGCGTGAGCGGCCGCGGACGTTTCATAAGCCTCGAGGGTGGGGAAGGGGTCGGCAAGTCGACCCAGCTCCGCGCCTTGCAGGAAGCGCTGCAGGGCCGCGGCCTTTCGGTGGTCGTGACTCGTGAACCAGGCGGCAGTCCCGGCGCCGAGGCAATCCGCAGCTTGCTTCTTGAGGGTGAGGAGACGCGCTGGTCCCCGCGTGCCGAGGCACTGCTGTTTGCCGCCGCCCGCGCCGATCATATCGAAAAGACCATTCAGCCCGCCATCGCTCGCGGCGAATGGGTGCTGACCGATCGCTTTCTGGACTCGTCTCTCGCCTACCAGGGGGAAGCGGGCGGCTTGGGAATCGACGCTGTACGCGACCTCCATCGCTTTGGAAGCATGGACTTCCTGCCGGACCGAACGCTCGTGCTCACGCTTGAGGGCAGCGACGCGGCCGCACGGGCGCGCGCACGTGACGGCACCCTGGGCGACCGGATCGGATCGCGGCCTCCAAGCTATCACGCGGCCGTCGACGCCGGTTTCCGCGCAATGGCTGCAAGGGAGCCCAATCGGGTGAAGCTTGTCGATGCGAGTGGATCGCCTCCGACCGTGACGGCTCGCCTCCTCTATGCCTTGGGCGACCTGCTCCCATGATCCTTGGGCAGGATCGTGCCGTCGAGCAGTTTGAAGCAGCCTGGGCCAAAAGGGCCCTGCACCATGCTTGGCTGCTGGCCGGTGGGCGCGGGGTGGGGAAGGCGCATTTCGCCAGGGCCGCCGCAACGCGCGTCCTTGCCGAGGCTGCGGGCCCGCCAGTGGAGCTGCCAAAGCTTGATACTCCGGAAGATCATCCGATTGCCCGGCTGGTCGCAGCGGGAAGCCATCCGGACCTTCGCCTCCTGGAGCGATTGGAGAATCCCAAGACCGGAAATCTCGCGCGCAGCATCACGGTCGATCAGGTCCGCAGCCTGAGTGATCTGATCGGATCTACGCCATTCCTGTCCCCGTGGCGCTCAGTGATTATCGACTCTGCGGACGACCTCGAGCCCGGAGGCGCGAACGCGCTGCTGAAGATGCTTGAGGAGCCACCCGCCAATACCATCTTCTTCCTCGTCGCCCACGCACCTGGGCGGCTGCTTCCAACCATCCGTTCGCGTTGCCGCCGTCTGGACTTTCAGGGTCTCGACGATGGCGCCATGACGTCAATCCTGGAGGCAGAGCTTCCCGATCAGCCGGTTGCCGAGCGACGTCGAATCGTCGATCTCGCGGGCGGGTCCGCTGGACGCGCGCTTGCGATCGCCAGGCTCGACCTCACCAAGCTTGAGCAGACAGCCGTGCAGATTCTGCGGCAGGGTGACCCGACCAATGGCCGCCGGTCGGAACTGGCGCAGGAACTCGGGAAGAAGGGCGCCGCGGAACGCTACGCCGCTTTTCTGGACCTGGTGCCCGGCCTGGTAGCGCGCGAGGCACGGCAATTGTCCGGCCCCGGAAGGCAACGGGCCCTCGATGCTTATGCAAAAGCGCGCGAGCTGACGTCCATCGCGCCGCGGCTGTCGCTCGACCCGGCGGCAACTGTTTTTCAGTTGGGCGGCATTCTCGCGAGCGTTGGCGCTCCGCTTCCTTGAAGCCCCAAGCCGGTGCCGCTAGGGCGCTCTTCCATGGGCGACCCGTATTACATCACGACCGCAATCTCCTACCCCAACGGCCGCCCGCATATCGGCCATGCTTATGAAGCGATCGCTGCTGACGCGATTGCCCGCTTCCAGCGGTCGCAGGGCAGGGACGTACGATTCCAGACGGGCACCGATGAGCACGGTCTGAAGATGGCCCAGGCGGCGCGCGCGGAAGACGTTCCGCCGCGTGAGTATGCGACGAAAATGTCGTTAATGTTCAGGGAAATGTGCGACACCCTTAACGTTTCCTACGATCGCTTCATCCGGACTTCGGAGCAGGACCATCACCGCGCGAGCCAAGCGATCTGGAAAGCGATGGCGGATGCGGGCGACCTGTACCTTGATCGCTACGAAGGCTGGTATTCGGTCCGCGACGAGGCTTTCTACGACGAAAGCGAAATCAGCGTCGGGGAAGAGGGGGAGAAACTCTCTCCGCAAGGGACGCCAGTCGAGTGGACGGCCGAGGAGAGCTGGTTCTTCAAGCTGTCAAAATATCAGCAGCCCTTGCTCGATCATTATGCAGCCAATCCCGATTTCATTCAGCCGGACAGCCGCCGCAACGAGGTCCTGCGCTTCGTGGAAGGCGGGCTGTCGGACCTTTCGATCTCCCGCACCAGCTTCGACTGGGGTGTTCCAGCGCCAGATGCGCCGGGCCACGTCATGTATGTGTGGTTGGACGCACTGACCAACTATCTCACCGGCGTCGGTTATCCTGACGGTGGAGAGCTGTACGACAAATATTGGCCCGCCGACGTGCACCTGATCGGCAAGGACGTGGTGCGGTTTCACGCTGTCTACTGGCCTGCCTTCCTGATGTCGGCCGGCATTCCCTTGCCGAAGCAGGTCTACGGCCACGGCTTCATGCTCGTGCGCGGTGAAAAGATGTCGAAGAGCGTGGGCAACGTCGTGGACCCGCTAGCAATGGCGGACCGCTACGGCGTCGACGCGGTCCGCTACTTCCTGCTTCGGGAAGTCACGTTCGGTCAGGACGGAACCTACAGCCACGAGGCGATCGTCAATCGCGCTAACGCGGAGCTTGCGAACAGCTTCGGCAATCTCGCACAACGCACATTGTCGATGGTCTTCAAGAACTTGGACGGGATCATTCCTACTGCGGGTCAGGCACCTGAGGACGTCGGACTGCTCCGTCAGGTCGAGGGCGTCGTCCAGCGCGAGCTTCCGGACGCTTTTGGCCGCTTCGCCTTTTCGCAGGGGATCGATGCCTGGCTGAAGGCGGTTTTTGCCTGCAATGCCTATGTCGACGCC
>JBJMUK010000197.1:0-3779 GCA_045811225.1 Sphingomicrobium sp.
GCCGCTTCCCGGCCGCTAACTACAAGAGGCGCATCGCTTCTTCCTTTTGCTACCACTGCCTTCGTAATGATGGGGTCAGGTGTTCGAGTCACCTAAGCGGCACCACCCTCTCCCAGTCGCTGGATTCCCCTTCGAGCCGCCGGCTCGCGAGAGCGTGCACTTACGCGTCGTTGGTGCACAAACGAGCGCTCGGACTCGGTTATTAAATCACCTGTAAACCGGCGGCTTGGGTCTGTTAAGCTGGATTGAATTCCAGCTTCTCAAGTCCAGGGCCGTTAGGCCAGTGTTCAGTTCCAGCGTGGGATACAGGGGTCACATCGTGTTCGGGACCTCCGACGACTTTGGGGCATGCCCCTTGACGCAGGTGGAAAGGTGGCCGGACGAGCTATCATGCAAACGGTGAAAGAGAGAGATGAAATCGACATGGCGCACGCCGTATCGCAGCCGAACAAAGTCTTGATTTCAATCGTAACTGACTTCGACAATCTGGTTTGCGTACTACAGCAACAGATAGACTCGCTGTCTCCCGCGGATCACGAAAAGCGTGCCCATCTAACGAAGGCGAAAATGGCCGCGGAGCGCGGCGTGGAGCTGGGCCAGGAGCTTGTCGAGCTGACCCGGTCTACGAAGTCGGCCCCGGCGCGTTAGTCATCAAGATCGCTCGCTCGAGCAGATCTTTCAGCTGCATGGCGGTTTCGACCTTCACGACGCCCTGAAGGCGCCAATCTTTCTCGAACTCGTCAACGAGTTCCTCCACATGAGTCGCAAAGGCCGACATGCTTGGCCTATCGAAGGTGCGATCTTCCACTGGGCAGGGCCCTCCCACGGCGATCCGGCTCCACCATCCTAGCGCACGCGACCGGCGGTTACGAGCATTCAAAAGTCACTGGTCCATATCGCCCGTCCTCCGGGGTTTATCCCAATTTGCATCGGCCGCTCGCGGCCACACGGTCGAAAGGTCATTCTCGTCCGGCTAGCGCCGGGCGCTAAAAGGAGATCGACGTGGCTGAGATTGCCCCCCCTGGGCCGACGGTTGGCCGGCTTGTTGAGATTCTCCTGCCATTGCTTCTGCTCGGAGCGCTCATCTCACTCTGCGTCCAGCTGCTGGTGCCGTTCGTGGGGTTACTGCTCTGGACGATCATACTCGCAGTCTGCTTCTACCCCGTTCATCGCCGACTGATGCGAAGGGGCATGAGCGGCCGAATGTCTGCTACGATCATCGGTACGGCACTTGGAACGATCATACTTGTGCCGACCGCGATAGCCGCGACCAGTGCCGCTAGTTCGGTACCGAAGCTGATTGCGAGGCTGGACGGCAGCGACCCCAACATCCCCGCGCCGCCCCCGCGGCTGCAGGAACTTCCGGTCGTCGGGCCGAAGCTTCATGCCGCCTGGACCCAGGCATCCACTGACCTGCCGGCGTTCACCGCTCAATTCGGTCCGCAACTGACCAGCTTCACCCGCTGGCTCCTCGGAGCGGCCGGAGGGATGTTTGGGGCCGTGCTGGCTCTTCTCCTTGCCGTGATCTTCGCATCCATCGTGCTGGCTTATTCTGACCGCACTCGCGAGTTCATCTCCTCGCTCTTCGCCAGACTGACCGGCAATCGCGCGCGTGGCGATCATTACGTGACTGTCATCGGGGCGACGGTACGGTCCGTCGCCAATGGCGTGATTGGCGTTGCCTTCGTGCAGGCCCTGCTATGCGGCATCGGCTTCTTCGTCATTGGGATGCCGGGCGCGGGTCTCCTGTCACTTGCCGCCATGGTCTTTGGCCTGCTCCAGGTGCCGGTCATCCTGATCACATTGCCGGCAATAATTTGGGCGTTCTCCGCCAAGGCCACTACGGTCGCCGTCATCTTCCTCATCTGGGAAGTGGTGAGCGGATTGAGTGACGCGGTTCTCAAGCCCATGATGATCGGCCATGGCCTGGAGGTTCCAATGCCGATCATCCTCTTAGGCGTCATCGGCGGAGTCATCGCTTACGGCCTCGTGGGCCTCTTCATCGGGGCGGTCCTGCTGGCGGTCGGCTACGTATTGTTTCGCGAATGGGTGGATGATCCGGCAACTGGCGGCAAGGCCGGGGTCACGTTGCAAGCGGCGGAATAGCTTCAGTCGTCTTTGTCCGGGCCGTCGAACGCCGACAAGAGGCGCGCGACCATGACCGCCAGGAACAATTGCCCGCCAATAACTTCGAAGGTGGCCACTCCGCGTGCGATGTCGGTTCGCGGAAGGAAGTCTCCATATCCAAGCGTCGCAAGGGTTACGAAGCTGTAATAGATGGCGATCTGCCCAGTGAGCGGATCCGGCCCCACGATGCTGCCTGGCCAATATTCCTGGATTGCCCAATAGATGCGGCCAAAGAATATGCCGGCCAGCAGATAGGTGCTCAAGGCAGCGAAGATCGTCTCACCGTTCACCGATGCAGCAGTGATTGTGTAGCGCAACGCGCCGGCTGCAGCTACCAAACCGGCCACACCGACCAGCGCCTGCAGCAAGGCTGGATTTACCGGGATAGATCCGTGTTCCGACGCAATCTCCGCCCACACGAGCAGGACGGTTCCTGTCAGCAGGAACCAGCGGCTCCGCCGCGTTGAGTTTGGCATCACCGCGGCAAACAGGCACGCGCCGAGCAGCAGTTTGAGGATCGTTGCAGGCAGGTTGAGGCCGGTAGCCAGCGGGACGGCAATCAACGTTAGGAGCAAGGCGTAAAAAAGGATGGCGTAACGGCGCCCATTATATGCATGCCAGAAGCCGGTCTCGCGCGCAGCCTCGATCGTTCGATTCAGCATGTCGTCACGGTGCGGTGCCGCTCCATGGGACAAAGCTGCCCGCCGGGCGATTGCCCCACAATTAGGGAATGTCATTATCTGCTCGCAGCTCAGATCCGCGGTCCCGGGGTATTCCCGGACTGGTCCTGAGGGTTCGCCTGCTTCCCGGTCTCACTGAGCCCCGCATAATCACGCAGGATGACGGGTGCCCGATACCGACGCGCCCGAGCTTTGGCCTAATCAGGGAAGTTGCATGATGCGGCGGGGGTATCGCACGGGGCGTACAGCAGTGAGTGTTTGGCTGTTGAGCGCATCCAGCGCCTGCGTGCAGGGTCCTGACTACAGTCCGCCAAGTATCACCACGCCACCTGTCTATCGGTCGAGCATACTCGTCGGCAACGTCGACGCATTGGCGGATGGGAACGCTTGGTGGCAGCAGCTTGGCGATCCCATTCTGGACCAGTTGATCCGGGAAACGCTGGCCAACAACCGGGACCTCACAATCGCAACCAAACGCGTCGATGAATTCGCGGCGATACTCCAGGGGACGAAGTCACAGGCTTACCCGCAGATTGGATATAACCTGAGCGCCAACCGCTCGCGTGCCAGCGAGGAGAAGATCCCGGCAATCGTGAACCCGTTCAGCTCGACCTTCAGCGCATTGCTGTCCGCGAGCTGGGAGGTCGATCTGTGGGGACGCATCCGCCGAGAAACCGAAGCTTCGCGGGCCAATCTCCTTGCCACCGAGGAGGCGCGCCAAGGCGTGATCCTCACTCTCATTTCATCGGTGATCATCGGCTACGTTACGTTGCTCGATCTCGACGAACGCCTCGCGATCGCGGAAGCGACGGTGGATGGACGCAGGCAGTCCGTCGAGATTTTCCGTGCGCGGTTGACGCGGGGCTACATCTCGGAATTTGAAATGATGCAGGCGCAGGCCGAATATGAGGCGACGCTGGCATCCGTGCCCGTGTTCAAACAGGCGATCGTCACGCAGGAAAATGCGTTGTC
>JBJMUK010000198.1:0-2618 GCA_045811225.1 Sphingomicrobium sp.
TATCGGCACGCGCGAAGACATTGCCGCGCTCGTTCTCGGCGCGGCGCCGTCGGGTAAACCGGGACCGCTCGTCACGCATTTTACCGGCAATGACGCTGGGAAACTGCCCGTCCCCGTGATGATCATTCCGGGCAGCTTGAGCGAAGAGCAGCTGGAAAGGCTGAGTTAGATCGCCCCCGAGAGGATCTCGCCCAACCGCACACAGCCGGCCTCGTCCTCCGCGTCGAACCGCCCATGCCTGGGGCTGTCGATGTCGAGCACTCCAAGCAATTCGCCGTCCCGGATCAGCGGCACGACGATCTCGCTATTAGACGCACTGTCGCAGGCGATGTGGCCAGGGAAGGCGTGGACGTCCTGAACGCGCTGAACCTTTCGAGTTTGCGCTGCGACCCCGCACACCCCGGTGCCGAACGGGATCCGAATGCAGGCGGGCCGTCCCTGGAAAGGTCCCAGCACCAATTCGCCTTCGATGTTGCGATAAAAACCGACCCAATTGACGTCGGGCAGTGTCTCGAAGAGGAGCCCTGCTGCATTGGCCATGTTGGCGATGCCGTCCGGTTCTCCGGCGACTAGTCCTTCGAGTGCGGAAGCGAGATCGGAATAGAGGGTCGCCTTGTCGGCCGCCTCGATCTTATAGTCGTACATCAATCCAGCCTCACTCTGCCGCGGGCCGCCTTTATCGCACTTCGGCCCTTTTTCTCATCGACCCGCTTGGCCTTTGCCGCCCTCGAAGGGCGAGTCGGCTTGCGCCGGGCCTGGACGATATGGGCAGCCGCGATCATTTCCGCCAGTCGCGCCCGGGCATCCTCCCGATTGCCTTCCTGGCTGCGGAAGCGTCGGGCGGTAATGATCAGCTCTCCCGCGGTCGTCATACGGCTGCCGGCAATGGTCTTCAGCCGGTCATAAGCGTCGGGGCTAAGGCCGAGTTTGAACACGTCGACGCGCAATTGGCATGCCGTCGCCACCTTGTTGACATTCTGGCCGCCCGGTCCGGTTGCGGCGAGGAATTTCTCGCTCAGCGCGTCGTCGGGAATAAGAACGTCCTCTGGCTTCATGGCAGGAAATCCAGCCACCGTCCGAAGCGGTCGGGCACGGGCGCGGTGACGTCGATCGCTGGTTTGGGGTCTCGGGGAACCGATAGCTTCCACGCGTGAAGCAACATGCCGCTATCGGGCAGCGTCATTCCGCCCAGTTCGGCATCATCGGGCAGGCTATAAACCGGATCGCCAACGATGGCGGCACCCAGTCCCCGGGCCGCATGGACGCGGATTTGGTGCGTGCGGCCCGTGGTCGGCCGGAACTCAACCAGACTCTGGCCGTCAGCCATCGCCAACCGTTTCCAGCGCGTTGCGGCTGCCTTGCCGGCATCGTCAGCCACCATTCGCCAGCCACCGGCGGCGCTCGACACCTTCGCGATGGGAAGCTCGATCACCCCTTCTTCCTCCGCCACCTCGCCGTCGACCACAGCGAGATAGGTCTTTGCCACCTCGCCGCGTTCGAACGCCTGCTGAAACCGCGCCCGCGCTTTGGGATTGCGGGCGAACAGCAGGCAGCCCGAGGTGTCGCGGTCAAGCCGGTGCATCGCTACCGGTGGCCGCTTGAAACCAAGGCTCAGTTCGTCGATCCGCGCCTCAACACTGTCTCCGCCCGCGCGCGGTGCGTCGACGGCCAGGCCGGCCGGCTTGTCAATCACGATCGCTTCGCCGTCGATAAACAGGATCTGGTCTTCAAGGTTCATGGCTTGGCCTTGGAGTCATCGTTTCGGCGAAGCAATCCAATTCGGACTGCGTTTCGCACCATAGCGGTCACGAAACCAACCTGAATTGATGCATCGCTGCAACGATTCGGCGCATTTACCAAGCTTTACGCACTATTAACCTTTTAAGGCGAGAAGTCGCATGGTTAATGGACGATTAGACGTCGTTAAGAGCGCGAAACCTTTTCAGATGCTCTCGGCGGGCTAACCAGGGGAATAAGATATGCGGGTCCTGCTGATCGAAGACGAAGCGACCATCGCCAAGAGCATCGAGCTGATGCTCGGCACGGAAGGCTTCAACGTCTACACTACGGATCTGGGCGAAGAGGGCTTGGACCTCGGCAAGCTCTACGATTACGACATCATCCTCTTAGACCTCAACCTTCCCGACATGCACGGCTATGACGTGCTCAAGAAGCTTCGCACCGCCAAGGTTTCGACCCCCGTGCTGATCCTGTCGGGCATCGGAGAAATGGATTCAAAGGTCCGAGCACTAGGTTTCGGCGCCGACGATTACGTCACCAAGCCATTCCACCGCGATGAGCTGGTCGCCCGCATCCATGCGATCGTGCGCCGCTCCAAGGGTCATTCGCAATCGGTCATCCGCACCGGCAAGCTCGCCGTGAACCTCGATGCCAAGACGGTTGAGGTCGACGGCAGCCGAGTGCATCTGACCGGCAAGGAATATGCGATGCTCGAGCTACTTTCGCTGCGCAAGAGCACCACGCTGACCAAGGAAATGTTCCTAAACCACCTTTACGGCGGCATGGACGAACCGGAATTGAAGATCATCGATGTGTTCATCTGCAAGCTGCGCAAGAAATTGAGCCTGGCCTGCGGTGGCGAGAACTACATCGAAACC
>JBJMUK010000199.1:0-9252 GCA_045811225.1 Sphingomicrobium sp.
TTCGGCGCCGCCATCCCCGACTTCGTCACTCCGGAATTCGTCCGCGACGAGGTGGCAAGAGGCCGCGCCATCATTCCCAACAACATCAACCACCCCGAATCCGAGCCGATGGCGATCGGGCGGAATTTCCTCGTCAAGATCAACGCCAACATCGGCAACTCGGCGGTCGCCTCGGACGTCGCCAGCGAGGTCGACAAGATGGTCTGGTCGATCCGCTGGGGCGCCGACACGGTCATGGACCTGTCCACCGGCCGCAACATTCACGACACACGCGAATGGATCATCCGCAACTCGCCGGTTCCGATCGGCACTGTGCCGATCTACCAGGCGCTGGAGAAGGTCGGCGGCATCGCCGAGGACCTGACGTGGGAGATCTTCCGCGACACGCTCATCGAGCAGGCAGAGCAGGGCGTCGACTACTTCACCATCCACGCCGGCGTCCGGCTGCCCTACGTCCCGATGACGGCGAAGCGCGTTACCGGGATCGTCAGCCGCGGTGGCTCGATCATGGCCAAGTGGTGCCTCGCCCATCACAAGGAGAGCTTCCTCTACGAGCGCTTCGACGAAATCAGCGAGATCATGAAGGCCTATGACATTGCTTACTCGCTAGGCGATGGCCTTCGCCCTGGGAGCATTGCGGACGCCAACGACGAAGCCCAGTTCGCCGAGCTGTACACGCTAGGCGAACTGACCAAGCGAGCCTGGGCGCAGGACGTTCAGGTGATGATCGAGGGCCCCGGTCACGTGCCGATGCACAAGATCAAGGCGAACATGGACAAGCAGCTCGAGGCTTGCGGCGAGGCGCCCTTCTACACGCTCGGGCCGCTCACCACCGACATCGCGCCCGGGTATGACCACATCACCTCCGGAATCGGCGCGGCGATGATCGGATGGTTCGGAACAGCGATGCTTTGCTACGTCACGCCCAAGGAGCACCTCGGCCTGCCCGACCGCGACGACGTGAAGACCGGCGTCGTCACGTACAAGCTCGCGGCCCACGCCGCCGATCTCGCCAAGGGTCATCCGGCCGCGAAGATGCGCGACGACGCGCTCAGCCGCGCCCGCTTCGAGTTCCGCTGGCGGGACCAGTTCAACCTGTCCCTCGATCCCGACACCGCCGAGCAATATCACGACCAGACGCTCCCGGCGGAGGGTGCCAAGACCGCCCACTTCTGCTCCATGTGCGGACCGAAGTTCTGCAGCATGAAGATTACCCAGGAGGTGAGAGACTTTGCGGCCAAGCAGAACGCGCCTTTGTCCGAAAGCATTGCGGTCGAGGAAGCGGAGGCCGGTATGGCCGAGATGTCCGAACGTTATCGCGAAGGCGGCAATGAACTCTACATCGGAGCGGGCGAACGCGAGCACGATTGATGGCCGACCTCTACCTCAAGCGTCTAGAAACCGAGCGAAAGTCACTTTGGGCCACTTGTCGTCTCAAGGGCCTGCCCAAGGTCTCTGCCGAGCGCCAACGCATCGCGGAGCTCGACCGGCTGATCGCCGAGCATAAGGGGAAGGCTGGTCAGGTTGATTAAGCCGCCGCGTCGAACAGAAAGCTGTTGATTGTCAGTCGCCCCTTCAGCGGGTCGGCGTCCAGCGGCGCATCGGCGGGGATCTCTGCGCAGTGCAAGGCGTGGCTGCGATAAATGAGCGCCCGGTTGGGCCGTGCATCATAGCTGGCGATCTTCTCGTATAGAGGCGTGTCGCCTGAGATGTAGCCGGGGGGCGGCAGCCCGTGCTCGGCAACCCCGCTGCGGAGCGCCCCCTCGAAATGCGGATAGCGCTCCACGTCGAGAGTTTCGAAGCCAGTCGCCCGCTGCCGATAGAAGGCCGTCCCGCCCATCTCGCCGCCCGATAAGAAGATCAGGATCGCGATCCGGTCGCGCTCCAGCCCGTCGACATGCGGCAGCCGCTGGATTGGGGCGAGTTCATGCGGTTGCGTCGTGACTAGGGAGAAATAACATTCGAACAGCGGCGGGACTGTGTCGAGCGCGAACGCATCCGCGAGCACGTCCCGAAGCTCGTCCCGCATCGCAAGCGCCGCGGCTTCCGCGACTGGCGCGCGCAGGCCGGGGTAGTAGGCTCCGATTTTACCAAAGCGTTCGCGTGCTGCTGCCGCCCGCCAGGCTTCCGGGTCGGCGAGCATATCGTCGATCACGATCAACGGCTGCTGCTCGCGGCCATGGCGGAACAGCTGCATCGCTGCCGAGGGATTGAGCACCGCCTTCATCCCACTTTGTCCCACCGCCACACAGGGACGGCAAGTCCGTAGCCCTGGCTACTTCATCAATGACGGTATGATCCAGACCAGCGACATGGCGACGACGATCATCGCCAGCGATATGGCAAGAATATACCGCACGTGATGATGTTGCTCGCCGCCGCATGCTTCGCGCTCGGTCAGGTGAACTTCATCGCCAATTCGTTCCATGGCGCACCTCCGTTCGAAGGCGCAATTCTACGCCTTCGGCCAACCTAACGCGAGTCTTGCGGGTCGGCGCTCCCGAGGACGATGGAGCCGGGGTGAGGGGAAACCCCGGCTCCGAACTGTCAGAGCGTGCGTTCGGATATGATGAACGGGCCCTCCGAGGACGATCGGTATTCATCGCCACCGCCATGGATACCGGTCGTGGGCTGGGCCTGCTCCGGCTGACCTTGACGATGAGCCTGGAGCTTCTCATCCGCTTTCTCGAGCAACTCGTCTTTCTTCTCACGAACTTGCTCGGTCAGCTGATCTTTCTGCTCGCTGGCCGCATCCCGCGCCTTGGCGCCGAGGCTTCCGAGCTTGTCCTGCTCGGTTCGGCTGATCGGAACCGTGGAGCCAAGCGCGGCGCCGACGGCCGCGGCAAGGATCCCGCCGATGAGTGGGTTGTTGTTGTACATGTCCTGCGCGCGCCCGCTGGCCTGTTGCGCGGTCTGCTGCGCTCGGCCCGCGAGTGCCTGAGCCTTTTCGCTCGTCGCCGATCCGGCCTGGTTGGCCGATTCCGACCATGCGCGGCGCTTCTGACGGAACGTTTCCGTCATGTCGTCTAGCCTTGCGCGGAAGCTGTGATCATCCTCATCGTGCCTGCGCTCGCACATCAGGAAGTTGCCCCGATGCAGGTCGCGGCGGCGCTGATAGGTGAGGTCGTCTTCACCGTCTTCCTGACGAATAGCCGACATGTGGCTGACGTAATCTCGGTGATGGACGTCGGAGCCGTTAAGATCGAGTTCGTCCCTTGTCCCGGCCTGCGGTTTCTTGCTGCGCGAAGGCATTGACGGGAACCTGGAATCCTTGTCGCTCACCAGCCAGATGGCGCCAGCCGCGATCAGCCCGAGCGCCATCGGATTGCGCCGCGCTCCGTCGAGCAGATAGTGGGCGTCGACGCCATTCTCGTCGGCCTTGTCGAGCAAGGCGTTGAACAAGTTCTTGGCAGTCAGCTGGTTGCCCAGCTTGTCCACGGTCCGGCTCATGTCTTCCTGGGTTCGGCGAATGTCCTGCTCGATCGCAGCGGGGTCTTCGGTGATTCGTGTATCGGTCATGATTAGAGCTCCGGTTAAAGGTCGCCGCGAACGGCGTCGGGCGTCCGTTGGAGGGTGCGCTGGCTGCGGTCGGGTGCGAGGTGGGTTGCGCCCATCTTTTTCGCTCCGCCTCGGTAGAGGACGTAGGCCAGCACGAGGGTGGCCAGGCCGACGATGAGGACGCCCAGGCCGAGATTGTCGATCGCGTCGCCAAGCAGGTAACCAAGGCCCATCAGCACCACGCCGAGGCCGGCTAGGCCAACCACGGCGGCACCCGCCATGGCACCGATCGCCGCCTTCACGTCCGCGGTGGACTCCCGGATTTCAGCCTTGATCAGCGCCAATTGCTGCTCGGCGAGGTGCGATCCTTGTCCAGCCAGCTGCTTCAGCAAGTCGACGACGTTATCGCCGCCGCTGGTGTCGTGCGTCGGCTGGATGACCGGACGGACCACGTGGGGTTCGTGAATATCGGGAACAGGTCCCTCACGCTCGATCATAGCTGCTCTCCCGTTCGCTCAGCATCACGCCAGCGGTGCCGCCCGAACCAAGGATCAGCGGATCATCGGTCACTGGCGCGGAACGGCTGGTGTCGGAGGGCTGATTGTTCTGGCTGCGATCGTCGGCCCGCAACGGCTGGTAGGGCTGCTGGCCGCCCGCCTTGAAAACCCGTGCGACGGCGAACCCTGCGGCTGCGCAAGCGGCGAGGAATGCTCCGGGCCGTTGGCGAGCGAAGCTCTCTGCTTCCCGCATCAACTCACGGGAGTCCTTTTGCTCCAGAGTGTCGGCGAAACGCTGGATGTGGTCGGCACCTTGCTGGAACGCCGACCGCAACCAGCTGGGCGTTCCCTGGTCGAGTTCGCCGGCGGCACGCTGAATGGCGTTGGAAACCGATCGCGCTTGGCCCGCGGCCTCGCCCTTGCGGCTGTCCACTTCGCTGTGGAGGCGGTTGGCGGCGCTATTGCCAATTTGGTGCGCGTCGGAGCGCAGTTCACTTGCTGCTCCGCCCGTGCCCGGCGAAGGCTGCTGCGATTGAGGCTGCTGCATGGTCTGCCTTTCTGTTCAATGACTTCGAATCGAACAGAGGCGAGCCGCGGGGGTTCCGACGGCTGCTGGCCAATTCGATAGAAGGGGTAAGAACAACGGCTGGTCGGCAGATGCGAAAGCGCCCCAGCCGAAGCCGGGGCGCTCCCTAATCACACTATCGACCCGTTACTGGTTGAAGACGCGAACGACCGTGTTGGTGCGGGCGTCGATCTGGTAGATGTTGCGGCCATCGGAACGGTAATAGACGCCGTTCCCGTCGCGGTACTGACCCTGATATTGGTAAGGCACGGCATAAAGGCCGCTGCCGACCTGCTGCCCAACCTGCAGCCCACAATTGCTGGTGCCGAGGACGCTGCTCAGCACGCCAGCGATGCCGCTGCGGGGCTGACATTGAACGGCGGGCTCATAAGGTCCGCCTTGGCCATAATAACCGTTCTGGTAATTGCTGTTGGCGGCGTAGGCCCGGTCGAGGATGCCATCGCGATTGATGTCGCGATCGTCAAATCCATCTCGATTGTTGTCGATCCAGTTGTTGGCGCCATAGCGCGTGAGGTCGTTGCGTGACGCATAATTGATCTGGCTGCGCAGGTCTCGGATACGGATCTGCAAGTCCTGCCGTTCCGTGCGCGTCAAACCATTGGCGGCATACTGCCGTTCGAGCTGGCGCAGCTCCTGCAAACGCTGCCGGATCGGCCGCGCCTCATTGCGGGTGATCTGGCCCGACTGGACGCCGGTCTGAAGCTGCGTCTGCAACTGCTGCACGTGCATGGTCATGTTGGTATTGGCGTTCGCATAATAGTTCGTCTGCGAGAGCGCCGGCGCACCGGTCGCCAAGGCGGTACCCGCCGCAAGCGCCATCAGTGTCTTCGTCATTGCTCTTCTCCGTTGCTGGTACGGGTATTCCCGTAGGTCGCGACAACAGCGCATCAGCCGACAACGGAGTTGCAGGAACAAGACAAAACGAGCGCCTCGTTGGACGAACGGAGCCTAGATGCGCTCCGCGGCAACGAGGGCCTGATCGAGCGCTTGCAGGAAGCGGGAACGATCCGCCTTAGTGAA
Organism: Sphingomicrobium sp.; assembly: GCA_045811225.1. Classification (GTDB taxonomy): domain Bacteria; phylum Pseudomonadota; class Alphaproteobacteria; order Sphingomonadales; family Sphingomonadaceae; genus Sphingomicrobium. The sequence continues at coordinate 5,602 of JBJMUK010000199.1, forward strand.
TGCCGGCGGGCCGCCGATTGCATCACCGCCGGCCCGAAGATCCGCCATGATCGCCCGCGTCGCAATCGCACCGCCGATGGACCCCGTCGTGAACGGCTTGCCATTGTTGCCGATTACCATGGCTCCGCGCTTCAGGCAGCGATCGGCAAGCAGGATATCTGACGTAATCACGATGGTTGCCGGGGCAGCTTGTTCGGCGATCCAATCGTCGGCCGCATCGAAGTTGTCGCTGACCAGGACTCGCTCGATCGAGGGATGCTCGGGTATCCGGATCCGCTGGTTGCTCACCACCTTGACTGGAACGTCGCGACGGTAGGCGACGCGGTATACCTCCTCCTTCACCGCGCAGGCGTCGGCATCGATCAGGATCTGGACCCTGGTCACTGCACGCCTGCCCGCTCGAGTTCTTTCGCCAGCCTGCCCGTCAGCCACAGCCACCACATCCTGAAGTCGGCGGCCAGTGACCACAAAGGATAAGTAAAGGTCGCAGGCCGATTCTTCTCCACGAGGAAGTGCGCTGCCCAGGCAAAGCCATAGCCCGCAACCGGAAGTGCAATCAGCCAGGCACCCCGCCCGGTGAGCAGCGAGATGGCAGCAATCAGGACGAGGAGGCTCGTACCCACAAAGTGCAGCGCGCGCGTGCTCGGCCTGCTATGTTCGCGCAGGTAGAAGGGCCAGAACTCGGCAAACGTGCGATACTTGCGCGCCACGCGCTTAAGAGCAGCGCTGCGCCGGTCAAGCCTTGACGCCGCCCTTCGTGGAAGGATTCGCCGCTATGGTCTTCTTCTTTTCCTTCTTCGGCTTCCGGGCTTCCTTGTTGGATTTCATCTGACCCTTGGCCATGGTTAACTCCCGCTGCGCGTTGTTGTGCGCGGCATCTTAGTCCCGCCGGTCAGGCGATCAACGCTCATTCACTTACGGCCAAGGGGCGTGGGCAACCACCGCGCCCGCGCTGCGCCGTTCGCTTACTGGCCGCTGGTCGTTGTTCCGCCGCCGCTAGTGGTGCCGCCGCCGCCACTGCTGGTTCCGGTCGCGCCGGTGCTGCTGCCGGCGCCAGTGCCAGTCGTCGTTCCGGTACCGGTGGTCGTGCCCGTGGTCGTGGAACCCGTGGCTGCATCGGTGTTCAGGTCTGCCCCCATATTCAGGTCGGCGTCCATGTTCACGTCGCCCATCGCGTTGAGATCGGTCATGTTCGCGTCGGTGGTCGTGAGCGAGGGGTCGGTCATCATCGCATTGGCGTCGGCCATGTTGTTCTGGTCGTCGTTGCCGCCACCGCAAGCTGCCAGTGTGGCAATTCCGAACGTGATGGCGAGCGTCTTGGCAATTCTCATCGCAATTCCCCTTGTGGTGAAGCGTTGTGGGCAAGCGCCCAAAGCGGTCAGTGAGTTCCGGAGTCTGATATAGATCAAGCATTTAACGGCGATTGCACGCGTTCCTGGCAGTAAGCTGGCCAGCGCAACTGAGGATGCTACGAGTGCCGCGTCACAAGCGAAGGGCGTATAATCAATGAGGCATTTTCTGCTCATCTACCGCACAGCTTCCGATTACCTCGAACGCCGCGGTGCATATCGTTCGGCCCACCTCGCCCTGGCGTGGAATTTTCAGGAGCGGCGCGGCCTCGTGCTTGCGGGTGCCCTTGCCGAACCAGCAGACGGAGCGCTCCTGCTATTTGAAGGTGAAAGTGCGGACGCCGCTTACGCGTTCGCGAATTCGGATCCTTACGTGCTCAACGGCCTCATCGAGAGCTGGGAAGTGCGCGAGTGGAACACGGTCGTAGGCGACCTTGCGGTCAATCCGCTTCGCGCAACCGATTGATCCCAATGATCACTCGTGGTCTAGTCTGACAAAAAGACGAACGGAGGGGGACCATGAAGAGAGTGAAGCTGGCGATCGCCTGTTTATTGGCGGCAACGCCCATTTCTGCCGTATCCGCGCAGGACTACGCGGCAAGCGCCCTGAACGATCCTGCGCCGGCAGGTCTGGCGGCGTATGGGGCGCAAAGCTCCGTAGTCGACGATCCCAAGGTCCCGGGTGGCAAAGCCTTCCGGGTGACCGTTGCGGCCAAGGGCGCGAACGATTGGGACGCAGCCGTGCTGGCGCCCCTCAAGCAGCCCGTAAAGAAAGGCGACGAGCTGGTGCTCGCCTTCTGGGCGCGGGTAGTGACTGGCCCGAACGGCGCAACGACGCTCACGCTTCCATGGAACAACGTCAGCCTGTCTTCCGCGCCCTGGACGGGTGTAATCGGGGGACCGGTGACGATCGGACCCGATTGGAAGCTGTATGAAGTGCGCGGGCTGGCCGACAAGGATTATGCCGCCGGAATGCTGCACGCGAGCATGCAGGTCGCGACCGGCAAGCAGACGATCGATTTCGGTCCCGTCTACGTCGCCAAAGAGACAAGCAGCGGTTCTTCCGCCGCTGCACGCCCGGCGGCGCCGATCGCAAAGAACGGCCTTGCGGCGATCGACCCCGCCAAGATCCCCAGCATGATCATCAACGATCCGGGCAACCCGACCGTGAACAAGGCACGTGCGCGCCTGATGGACGCGCCCGACGTGACCGGCGGCAAGGCGCTCCGCATCCAGGTCTCTGGCAAGGAGAAGAACCCCTGGGACAATAATGTTTCGAGCGCGATCAAGAAGGCGATCAAGGCCGGGGATAATCTGCTGCTCGTGTTTTGGGCCCGGCTGGAGCAGGGGGCGAACGGCGCCACCACCGGCACCCTGCCAGGCGTTGGCGTGAACGTGCTTTCTCCGCCCTGGCCCGGAGTCCTCGGCGGTCCCGCTGACCTGACTTCAGAATGGAAGCAGTTCGAAATCGCGGGCACTGCCCAGAAGGACTATGCCCCGGGCGAGGTTGGTGTGAGCCTGCAACTTGGAACGACCAAGCAGACGGTCGACCTCGGGCCGATCATCCTGCTCGACACCGGAAAATAGCAGGCACGGAAAAGGCGCCCACTCGATTGAGTGGGCGCCCCTTCAGCGCGTGCTCTCGCGTGAATTAGTTGGCGCTGTTTCCGTCAGCGTCCATGCCGTCACGAACCGCATCGGCATTCTGTTCGCCCGCTTCACGGGTCGCATCAGCCGCATTCTCGAGGTTTGCTTCAGAAGCTTCGGTCGAAGCATTGTCGGCAGCCTCTTCGAGGTTGTCGGCGGTCATTTCCGCATTCGCTTCGATGTTATCGGCCTGCTGTTCCTGCGGGCTGTTGTTGCAGGCTGCGAGGGCGCTGACGCCCAGTGCGATAGCAAGCGTGGTAGTGATCTTCATGGGTATCCCCTGTCTCTTAACTTGGATTAGCAGGTGCAAAAGCGAACGAGAGCCACATCGGTTCCGTAAGCGTAACGGAAAACTAGCGTTTTAGCGCACGCACCGCGGCGAGCGTCTTCGCGACATGGTCCTTCCAGCTAAGATCCGAATGGACCATCGTGATCGTGCCGTTTGGTGCGATGACATAGCTGGTGCGGTTGGTCAGGTTGCTGATCGCGCCGACCACCGGCATCGACACTCCATAAGCCTTGATGATGGGCTTGGTTGCAATCGCGACCGGGAAGGCGTTGCGGCACTCCTTGACCGAGAAGTCCTGAAGGGTCTTCAGATCGTCGGCCGACATCCCGATCACCCGAGCACCGGCCTTTCGAAAATCGGGCATCG
>JBJMUK010000200.1:0-7334 GCA_045811225.1 Sphingomicrobium sp.
CCGACGTTGCGGCCCGCGGCATTGACCTCCCGTCCGTATCGCTGGTGATCCACGTCGAGCTTCCGCGCGACGCAGAGGCGCTGCAGCACCGGTCGGGCCGGACCGGCCGCGCCGGGCGAAAGGGCACGGCGATCCTGCTGGTGCCGTTCCGCGCCCGCCGCCGGGTTGAAGGGATGCTCCGGGGCGCACGCATCGATGCCGAATGGATTTCCCCGCCGACACCGGCCGAGATTCACGCCAAGGACCGGGAACGGCTGCTGGCGACTGTGGCGGCCCCGCTGGAACTTGACGACGATGAACAGGCTCTCGTGCAACGCCTGATGGCGGAGCTGTCACCGGAGGCCATCGCCGGTGCGCTGGTGCGCTCGCTCAACACCGACCTGCCTGCCCCCGAGGACGTGCATGCCGAAGGTGGCCAGCCGGAACGCGGTGCGGACGCCGGCCCCCGCGCCGGATTCGAAGGTGCAAGCTGGTTCCGAATCAACGCCGGCCGCCGCCACAATGCGGACCCGCGCTGGCTGCTTCCGGTCATCTGCCGCTACGGCCACGTAGGCCGCACCGAAATCGGCGCTATCCGAATCGCGGCCAACGACAGTTATTTCCAGGTGACCGAGCGCGCCACTCCAAGCTTCATCAAGGCGCTGCGCCGCGCGACGATCGCTCCCGAAGATCAGGGCATGATCATCGAGCTTGCCCAGCCGCGCGATGTCGCACCGCCGGCTGCTTCCTCGCAGTCCAACTACCGGCCGGAACGTGCGGGGAAGGCCCGCCCGCCGCGCAAGCCGAGGGCTTAGCCGGACTTCTCGGTACTGCGCTTCGACCGGAAGGGGATTGGCTCGGAACTGTCGGTTCGGAACAGGTCTGCAATGCGTGCGGCGAGATCAGCCTGGCGGAACGGCTTCGCCAAGCGAGGCAGATCCGCCCCAGGTCCCTCCGCGATGGTCGAATAGCCACTGATCACTAAAGCGAGCAGTGACGGCTGCACATTGCGCGCATGCCGGATCAACTCCACGCCGTTCATCCCCGGCATCAGATAATCGGTGACCAGCACGTCGACCGCAGTTCCCTCGCGCAAGATGCGCAGGGCCGCAGCGCCGGAGTCCGCCTGCACTACGTCATAGCCCAAATCTTCCAGCATTTCGGCGGTGGCCAAGCGCACGACATCCTCATCGTCCACGAGGAGGATGGTTGCGGAGCGTGGCGCTACGGCGAGTTGCGTATGGTGGGCGAGCACTTCATCGACAGGTTGATCCGTCGCGGGGAGCCATATCTCCGCCGTCGTACCCTGGCCCGGCGCGCTGGTCAGCCGCAACGCGCCGCCCAGCTGCGCCGCCAGTCCATGCACCATCGAGAGGCCAAGGCCGGTGCCGCGCCCAAGTCCTTTCGTTGAAAAGAAGGGCTCCACTGCGTGCGCGAGCGTGGGAGCATCCATGCCGATCCCGTCATCGCTGATCGACAGGCAGACATATTTTCCAGGCTCCAGGCCGAGAGTCCGGTCGGCCTGCCGACTGCCGAGTGAGATACGGAGCGTCCCGCTTCCCGACATAGCATCGCGCGCATTGATCGCGAGGTTCAGTACGGCGAGTTCCAGCTGGTTCGGATCGATCAATGCTCTCGGCATATCCTCGGGAAGGTCGAGAACCACGGTGACCATCGGGCCAATGGAGCGGGCAATCAGCTCTTCCATGCCTTGCAGCAGACTGACGATGTCCACCGCTCGCGGTTGAAGGTCCTGGCGCCGCGCGAAAGCGAGCAGCCGCTGGACGAGACTGGCGGCACGGCTTGCAGCCTGCAGCGCCATGTCGATCTGCCGGTGGGAGCGGTCGTCTGGCGGCAGCCGCCGGCGCATCATGTCGAGGCTGCCGATGATGGGCGTCAGCAGATTGTTGAAGTCGTGGGCGACGCCGCCGGTGAGCTGCCCGAGCGTTTCCAGCTTCTGCGCGGCGTGCAGTTGCGCGAGCGCGATTTCATGCTCTCGCGTGCGTTCCTCGACGCGCGCTTCCAGCGTTTCATTGGCAATCTTGAGGTCTGCCTGACTGGCAGCGAGCGATTCGAGCCGCGCGCGTGCGTCATATTGCCGGCGACGGCCGCGCAGCGCCGATCGCGCCACGCTGGTCAGCGTCGTCGGATGAAATGGCCGTTCGACGAAGGTGACGTTTCCAAGCACCTCCAAGAACCGGCCTGCCGACGGATTGCGCTCCAGTCCGCCGCCCCGGCTGGTCAGCAAGACGAAGGGAAGGTCGGACCACTCCGGTTGCTGGTTGATGAAGTTGCTCAGCGGTTTCAGGTCCGCACCGATAAGCGCTTCTTCCGTCGCAAGCACGAATCCTGCGCCGTCGCGGAGCTCAAGCATCAAGTGGCCGACGTCCCCGCATGGCGTTCCGTCGATGCCTTCTTCCGCAAGCATGGACCGGGCCACCGCGGCGTCGCGACCGCGGGGCGCCAGGATCAACGCGCGCTCAGACCGGTTTCCGTTCAAACGACCGGCTCTTGGGCCCGGCTGATCAATTCGGGGACTCCGCGCAATACGCCCTGGAAGTTTGTGAGCGGGTCGCCCAGCGACAGTCCTTCCGGTTCGTGGATGCGATATTCGCGGATCGTATCCTCATGTGCGCCGGTGCGTTTCTTGATGACCGACATTGCCCGCCGGACTCGACCCTGCGCCTCGAAATAGCGCAACAGGATCACCGTGTCGGCGAGGTAGGTCACATCCACCGGTGCCCGCATGTCCCCGACCAATCCGTGTTGGGCGACGGTGAGGAAGGTGTTGACGCCGCGCCGGTTCAGGAACTGCAGCAGCTCGTGCATGTGGAGGATCAGTTGCTGCTCCTCCGGCATTGCCGCCTGGTAGCCGTTGAGGCTGTCGATCACGACCGTGCGCGCTCCGATGCTCTCGACGCAATGCCGGACCTTGTGCGCGAATTCGCCGGGCGCGAGTTCGGCCGCATCGACCTGCGCGATGACGAGGTCGCCTGAAGCCTGCATCTTTCCGAGGTCGAAGCCGAGGCCGCGGGCACGCTCGAAAAGCAATCCGAGCTCCTCGTCGAAGATGAACAGTGCCGCTTTCTCGCCCCGCTCGACGGCGGCAACCGCGAAGGTCAGCGTCAACAGCGATTTGCCGGTTCCCGCAGGCCCCAGGATCAACGTGCTGGACCCACGGCTGAAGCCCCCGCCGAGCAGCGCATCGAGTTCGGGGGAGCGGGTCTTCACCACCTCCCGCGCGAAATTGCCCTTGTGTTCGGACGAAACGAGGCGCGGGAACACCTGCACTCCGCCGGTCTGGATCACGAAGTCGTGGTAGCCGCCACGGAATTTCTGTCCGCGGTATTTGATCACCCGCATGCGCCGCCGCTCGGCCCCATATTCGGGCGCCAGTTCCTCGAGCCGCACCACGCCATGGGCGACGCTGTGCACCGTCTTGTCGTGCGTATCGGCCGTCAGGTCGTCGAGCATGAGGACGGTCGCATCGTGGTGCGAAAAATAGTGCTTCAGCGACAGCACCTGCCGCCGATAGCGCAGCGAGCTTTGGGCAAGCAGTCGGATCTCCGACAGGCTGTCGAGGACCACCCGCTGCGGCTTCACCCGCTCCACTACTTCGAAGATGCGCTTTGTGGTTTCGCCGAGTTCCAGGTCGGACGAGTAGAGCAGGCTCTGTTGCTGGTCCTCATCAAGTAGGCTTTCCGGCGGCACCAGTTCGAACACGTCGATGTTGCCCGCCAATTCCCAGCCATGCGACCGGGCGCTCTCTCGAAGCTCGTTCTCCGTCTCAGAAAGGGTGATATAAAGGCCGGTCTCGCCCTGCTTGGCACCTTCCAGCAGGAACTGCGTCGCAATCGTCGTCTTGCCGGTGCCGGGGCTGCCCTCGATCAGGTACAGCCGACCGCGGCGAAACCCTCCGGCAAGGATATCGTCCAGTCCAGATGCGCCCGTACTTGCCTTGCTATCCGGCAATTCGCCTCTCCGTTGTCCGCGGTCGAAAGTTTGACCCCGTCAACAAAGCTCCAACAGCCATAGCGTTCCAAACCTGTAACGATCTGGGCGCCGATATTCGTGCGTCTCAGGGCGCCATCTCCAGCGCCATGACCGCGACCGACTTGGCAGGCAGAGCGACGCTCAGACCACCGTTACGGGTCTCCGCCTTCATGGGTTTCGGCGAGACCGAATTGGGGGCGTCGAACGTGTTGGCTGCGTCCACGCGAGCTGCCGTCAGTACCGAACCTTTCGCCGACCGGACGCGCAAACCCGGCAATGAGGCGGAGATTGTCGCCGGCTGGTCGGGATCAACATTGGTGAGCGCGATCCACAGCTTTCCGGACGCATCGCGTGCCGCGACCGCATCCACCCGCGGCAGGCTGAGCCCCGCGACGCGGACCATTCCAGCGTCAAAGCGCACGGGGACAAACGTGGAATCCTGGAACGGCACATACATCGCGTAGACATGATAGGTGGGCGTCAGGACCATCTTGGGCCCGTCGGTCAGGATCATTGCCTGAAGCACGTTGATCATCTGGGCGATGTTGGTGCCCTTCACCCGGTCTGCGTGACGCATGAAGATATTGAGGTTCAGCGCGGCCAGAATCCCGTCTCGAAGCGTGTTCTGTTGTTGCAGGAAACCCGGGTTGCTGCCGGGATTGGGATCAGCCCAGAGGCCCCATTCGTCCACGAAAAGTGGAACCTTCTTTGCTGGATCGTAGCGGTCCATGATCGCGGACTGCTTGGTGATCCAGTCGTTCATAGCCAGGGTCTTGGTGATCGCCTTGGCATATTCGTCTTCGCCGAAGTTCGCGCTGGGACCCTTCTTCTCCCAGACGTTCGGAACGGTGTAGCCATGAAGGGACAGGCCCTCGATGTCCCAGCTCCAGGTCTTGTCCTTCCAGGCCTTCATTACAGCTTCTGTGTAGTCGCTGGTCTGGCTGTCCCAACCGACGGCGATGCGCTTCATTGATTGATCGCCCTGCTGGGCCGGATTGAAGTTCCGCGTGTAGTGAGCAAAGCGCTTCATCTCTTCGACATAATGATCGGGGGACATCGCGCCGCCACAGCCCCAGTTTTCGTTGCCGAGCCCAAGATATTTGATCTTGTAGGGCGCCGGGTGCCCGTTCGCCGCGCGTTCCGTGGCGAGCGTGGTCGGCTTGTCCGTCGTCATATATTCGAACCAGTCCGCCGCTTCCTCCACGGTGCCCGATCCGACGTTGACCGAAATGAACGCCTCCGCCCCGATCTGTTCGACAAAGTCGAGAAATTCGTGCGTGCCGAAGCTATTCGGCTCGATCACGCCGCCCCAGCCGGCGTTCAGCGTCGCTGGCCGGCTGGCGACGGGTCCAATGCCCTTCCTCCAGTGATATTCGTCGGCGAAGCAGCCGCCGGGCCAGCGCACGTTGGGAACCTTGATGGCGCGCAATGCTGCGGTGACATCGCTGCGGATGCCGCGGACGTTCGGGATCGGAGAATCCTTGCCCACCCACAGGCCACCGTAAATGCCGGTACCGAGATGCTCTGCGAATTGGCCGAATATGTCGCGACTGACCGTCGGCCCGCCGGGGCTAAGATCGACCGTCATCGCAATGAGGGTACCTTTAGGCGGTGCGGCGCCAGCGGCTGGAGCGCCGATGAGCGCGCCAAGCGCTGCGGCAAGCATGGATTTGCGAAACATGACGGACATCGGGCCCTCTCCCAAGGCAAGTATTAGCCGTCCTATGGTCGCGTTTCATGCCTCGCTTCAAGATTAATCATACAAATGCTGGAGGAGCGAATCAGCGGCCTGCCAACGTGTTGATCGCTTCTGCCAGCGCTATGTCGCGCTCGGTAACACCGCCGGAGTCGTGACTGGTCAGCCGGAAATCCACGCGGTTCCAGACACTCGTGAATTCGGGATGATGATCATTCTTCTCCGCATGAAACGCGACGCGGGTCAGGAAGGCGAATGCCTCGCTGAAGTCGGAGAACGTCAGCATCCGTGTGATTGCGTTTCCATCCTGCGTCCAGCCTTCGGGTATGTTCATCGCAAGCCTCTGTCTTCTCGCAGCCGTTGGGATTAGGGGTCCTAGCATGATCGGCGCTTCCGCCAATTCCACGAACGAAAATGGCACCACATGCTGCCCGCGTTCTCGTCTCACGTTCGGTGACCTACCTGTCGTCATTGCGAACATCGTGACGCTTCGCGGGTTGAAGCCACGGAGCTCGAAGCTCCGGTGGAGCCGCGAAGGAGATTGAACATGGCCACGGCCACTCTCGACGTGGGCCCCCTCGGGCTCGAAAATCCAATGGGCACCGACGGCTTCGAATTCGTCGAATATGCCGCCCCGGACCCGGACCTATTGCGCTCACTGTTCACGAAAATGGGCTTTCCTGCCGTCGCTCGCCACCGCCGCAAGGACGTGACCCTGCATCGTCAGGGAGAAATCAACTTCATCATCAACGCGGAGCCGGAAAGCTTCGCACAGCAGTTCGCCCGCGATCATGGCCCATGCGCGTGCGCCATGGCCTTCCGCGTCAAGGATGCCGCCAAGGCCCACGCCCGCGCCATCGAACTCGGCGCCAAGGACCTCGATAACGACGTCGGACCGATGGAGCTCAACATCCCGGTGATCGAAGGAATCGGCGGCTCCCGACTCTATCTGGTCGATCGCTACGGTGATCGTGGCTCGATCTACGACGTGGATTTCGTGTTCGAGCCGGATTGGAAGGAGCGCATGTCCGAACTGGACTCGCGCCTCACCTACATCGACCACCTCACGCACAACGTGAATCGTGGGCGCATGAGCCACTGGGCGGAATTCTATGAGAAGCTCTTCAACTTCCGTGAGATTCGCTACTTCGATATCGAAGGGAAGCAGACCGGCCTGTTTTCGAAGGCGATGACCTCCCCATGCGGCCAGATCCGCATCCCGCTCAACGAAAGCCAGGACGACAAGAGCCAGATCGAGGAATTCCTGCGCGAATATAAGGGTGAGGGCATCCAGCATATCGCGCTTGGCAGCAGCGACATCTACTCGTCGGTTGACGTGCTCGCGGGCCGCGGCATTCCGTTCCAGGACACGCCGGACACCTATTACGACCTGCTCGATGAGCGGGTTAAGGACCATGGCGAGCCCAACCCCGAGCTCAAGGCGCGCAAGATCCTCGTTGATGGCGCGCCGACCGAAGGGCAGGGCTTGCTGCTTCAGATCTTCACTCAGAATGTGATCGGGCCGATCTTCTTCGAGATCATCCAGCGCAAGGGCAACGAAGGCTTCGGCGAAGGCAATTTCAAGGCGCTTTTCGAGAGCATCGAGCTCGATCAGGTCCGCCGGGGCGTCCTTTAAGCGTATGACCGAAGCTTATATCTGCGACTA
>JBJMUK010000201.1:0-11450 GCA_045811225.1 Sphingomicrobium sp.
ATCAGGTAGGACGCCGGGCGATAGACCGCCCCGAATACGCCGTCCGTGCTCGCCCGCGCAGGGACAAGGATGTGGTCGTTATTCTCAAGCAGGATATCCTCCGGAAGCGTCGTTGCGCTCGGCGCGATCGACATCACGACGCGTCCGTCCGGTTGGGTCTCGCGAAGTCGGGCAAGCACTTCCTTGGCGCCCGCAAGCTGCGCCGTCCGTTCCTCGGCCGCGAGACTCTGGTCTGCCGTGAGCGGCGCCGCGGCCAGCGTCAGCTCGAGCTGCTTGATCGCTTCGAGATAGCTTTCCCTTTGCTGGCTGCGAACCGACAGGCGCTCAAGCTTCGTTCCGTAGGCGAACGCGCGTTCGGTCAATCCGCCCGCGAGCGCCACCACCTGGCTCATCGGCGTGTTGGGCGCGACATAATAATTGCCGGGGCGGTTCACTTCACCTTCGATGCGAACAAGGACGGACTGGCGCACCACCGGCTGCACAAGGGAGCCCTGGCTAAGCACCTGCATCAGGTCGCCGCCCTGGACCGCCGTCGAGGCCGTTTGCTGGCGCGTGACCTGGATCGCTCCGACCCGTCCCTGGTCCGCGGCGCTGCGATACAGGATCACGCGGCTGGGATCGCCCAGCGTGTTCGGACCACCGGCATAGGCAAGTAATGTCTCGAGCGATTCACCTGGCTTGGCTTCGTAGATCGCTTCTTCGTTCACGCTTCCGAACACGGCCACTTGCGGGCCTGCGGGCGGGATGAACAGGACGTCTTCGTTCTGCAACACGGCGTCATTGATCCGGCTTCCGCCGCGCACCAGCTCGTACAGGTCGAAATCCGCGACTTCCGCGCCGTGGCGGTAAAGCTTGACCGATCGGAAGCTGCCTCCTGCCGCAGGACCGCCCGCCGCGAGCACGGCATTGGCCATGGTCGAGAGGCTGCTGACCGAAAAGGCCCCGGGATTGTTCGCAAAGCCGGTGACGTAGACGCGAATGCCCCGGAGGCGTTTGATGCCGACAGTCACATTGTACCCGCGATACTGCCGCCCGACCGCCGCGGCGACGCGGTCGCGAAGGTCGGCGTAGCGGGTGCCGGCGATGTCTATTGCGCCGACCCGCGGCAGGAAGATCTTGCCGTCGGTATCGATTTCGCGCTGCACACTTCCTTCGACCGATCCGGTCAGTGAAATTGTCACCACGTCGCCAACGTTGAGGATGTAATCGGGCGGCACGGTGGCCGTTGCAGGCGTGGCGAAATCGCGCGTCGACGGGACCAGCAGGCCAGCACCGAAGCGCGGCAGCTTCCGGCCCAGGACCCGTGCGACATAGTCCTCGAATTCGCTCGGCTTGGCGGGCGGCTGCAGGCGAATTGCATCGGTATTCAGCGGCGACGAGCTCTGCTCGTTGATCCTGCTTTCGAGGACCAAGGGGGATTGCGAAAGATCATCGGTGATCTGGGTCGGCTGGATCGGGGTCGAGCTCAGGCCGGGATCGTACATGGGCGGCGTCTGACTGCCCATTCCGCCAGGAATTCTTTGCCCACCAACTGGCGATCCGGACGGAACACTTTGCCCGTACGTGCCTTGCCCGGAGCCATAGCGAGGGTCCTGCACCACTTGCGCATCGGCGATCGAGCCAAGCAGCACCAAGCTCGCGATCGCACAGGCGCGAAGCTGCATTTGGAAACTCGATTTCATCATTCCAAAGTCGCCCTACTCACCCCGCGGGAAATCCCGCTTCAATGTTACTCGCCACCCATGTCGATAGTTCGGCCCCCCTGCCGAACGTCACTTCACTAACATGACCCCGATGGGCCTTCCAGCCCGTATTGATCCGCGAAAAATGCTGTAGTCTCAACGACCTGCTGTTCGAACGGAACCTGGCTGATGCCTTCCTGACGCAACAGTTCACGATAGCTGCCATCATTACCGACATAAATGTCGGCTCCGGCCGATGCCCGCCGTGGCCGTGTCACGGGAATTCCCCCGAAGATGGTGGACACCGTCTCGGCTACGGCGCCGAGTTCCATTGGCTCGCCACCCGTGTCGAAGCGCACGACGCTCGGCTCGTGCTTCTGCAACAGTGCGAAGACGAGCGACATCAGTTCCCGGATCGCGACATAGCCCCGGACGACATCGTGACTGGCCTGCACCGCGATTGATCTTTCGCGGAGCGCAGCAACAATGAAGGAGCCGAGCGCGTAGCTGCCCTGCTTGTTCATGTGCGGACCGGAAATGTTGAAGATGCGCGCGATCACTGCGCGCTTGCCATCCTCGGCCCAGGCGGCGAAGCTCCGCTCGTCCTCCAGCTTGAGGGCGCCATACAGGCGCATCGCTGCCGAAGCTTCGGGGTCTTCCGCCGAGCGCGCCGCGCCGGAGGACGCAACGAACACTGCGCGCGTGCCGATGGCGTCCAGCGCATCGAGCACGCGCTTGCTCAACTGCCGGTTCGCCGCGCGATACTCGGGCTCAGGCATGGCTTCGGCCCGGTCCTTGGTGAGGAACGCAAGGTGAAGGACAATCGTTGGCGCCGGTTCGAGGCTTGCAATCCCTTCGAGCGGGAATTGCGCGACCATTGTCCCATCCCGCAGGCGCAGTTCGCGCTGGGTCGAGCCGAAGCAGACCACGCGCCTCGGAAGGGCCGGTCCCAGGCATTGATGCAGAAGTTCGAGTGTCGCGAGGCCGAGCCACCCGCCCGCTCCAGTTATGACGATCCGCTCGTCACCCGACCGCACTGAATCGCCGATCGGCTTTTCGAATGCGTAGGTCGAAGGGCTAGGCAACGCGGCGGAAGGTCGCGCGGCGCTCAAGCTCGGTCTCGATCGACCCCACAAGGCCGGCGAAGGTGTCGAAGACTGGCAGGCCTTCGGGTGCCCAGCCGGCCGGCCGATAGCCGTATCCGACGAAGCGGAAGGGTACGCCGGTCGCCAACGCCAACTCATGGTCCTGGTCGCTGTCGCCCACGAACACTGTGTGTTCCGCGCGTGCATTCAACGCGTGGAGCGTCAGGTTCATCAGCTGCGGATGCGGTTTGTGCTTGCGGCCGTCCGACGTGCCGATCACCGCGTCGAACATGGCCAACAGGCCCAGGTCGGCGAGGACCTTCTCGCACAGATATTGGGGCTTGTTCGAGCAGATGCCGAGCTTCAGTCCACGCGCGTGCAGGCGGATCAGGCCGTACCGGACACCATCGAACAGGCTGGAGTCCGGCGTCGGATGGGCGGCATAACGGCGCCGGAACTCACAAAGCTCCGCCTCGACGTCGCCGCACTCGTCGCCGAGCATGGTCTGGACCAGGTGCGCACCGCCAAGGCTCATGTGCGCCCGGGCGCATTCGACCGTGACTACCCGGTCCGATCGGCGCTCCCCGAGCATTTCCGTCAGGATCTCCGAACAAACGAGGGCGCTATCGACCAACGTGCCGTCCAGGTCGAAGATGACATGGTCGAACTTGTTCATTCGGGCAGGGCCAATGCTTGCGCCAGCTCTTCGCGCGAAAGGAACGGCGCGAGATCTTCCATCGGCGCCGTGACCATCGATCCGTCTTCAAGCCGGCGGGACGAAACCTTCGGAGCGAAATTCTGCGTCTTGTCGACCGCGATCTCGCAAATGGCGGCACCTGGGGCGGCGAGCGTCTCCGCAATTGCCCGGGCCATGTCCGAATGCTCCGACACGTGCGTGTAGGAGAGTCCGAATGCCTCCGCGATCTTGCCGAAATCGGGGAAGGTCACGCCCGAATCCGGTCCGCATCCCACAGAGAAGCCGTCGAAATAGGCCTGCTGCGACTGACGGATCGAGTGATAGCCGCTGTTGTTGTAGAGGAAGATCTTGGCCGGGATGTTCTGCCCGACGATGGTCTGCAGCTCCTGAAGATTTTGCATGATGCTTCCGTCGCCCGCGAGGCAGATGATCCGCTTCGACCCCTTCGGCATCGCATGCCACGCGCCGATGGTCGCCGGCAGGTCATAGCCCATCGATGCCGCGCCGCTGTTGGAATATAGCCGCTGGCCCTTCTTCAGCTTGGCGACCTGCACCGTGACCACGGCGGCGGTGGCGTCGGCCATCACCACAACTTCGTTGGGCTCCAGCGCTTCGAACAGTTCCTCGACGAAGCAATATGGATTCACGACGCCCTTGGTGTCGCGATATTCGGGGAGCACGGGATTGTAGCGCTGCCGGCGCTCCATCCCCCAGTCGACGTAACGCTGATGCGCAGCCGGTGCCCGGTAATCTTCCAGTTCCTCCAGAAGAACCGGAAGGAACGTCTTGAGATCGGCATGGATCGGCATGTCGATGCTCAGTGTGGGCTTGTGCAACTCCGCGGCATCCACGTCGACCATGATCTTCTTCGCAAGCGGCGCGAAGGCCGGGAAATTATAACTGATCTGACGGATATTGAGCCGGCAACCGAGAACCAGCAGCAGGTCCGCGCGCTGGACTGCGAAATTCCCTGCACGGTCGCCCACGGTCCCCGGCCGGCCGACGTAGAGCGGATGATCGTCATCGACGACATCCTGCGCGTTCCAGGCGGGCGCGATTGCGACACCAAGCTTGTCGGCAACCCGCAGGAACAGGTCGTGCATCCCGCTGATGCGAATACCGGTGCCGGGCATCAGCACCGGCCGCTCGGAGTTCCGGACGGCCTCAATGACCGCGCGCGCTGCCTGCCGCAGCGGCTCGCCCTTCAGCCAGCCATATTCCGCCGCAAGCGCATAATCGGAACCGAAACCTTCGACCGCCGGGTCGAACCCGTGCAGCGTGGACGGATCGATCAGTGCCGACTGCACGTCGATCGGAATGTCGAGCCAGACAGGGCCGGGCCGACCGGACTCGGCGAGCCACAAGGCCTTTTCGAGCAGGTAGCGGATGTCTTCCGGGTTCGTGACGAGCGCTGCGAACTTGGTGATCGGAGTCACCATCGCGACCGTGTCCGCTTCCTGGTCGCCAAGCTGCCGGAGACGGACCGGCGCGTTCTGGCGCAATGTCTCGCGCTTTACCTGCCCGGAGATCACCAGCATGGCGATGGAATCGGTGTAGGCGCCATGGACGCCGTTCAGCGCATTGATCGCGCCAGGGCCAGTCGTGACGTTCACCACCCCGAGCTTGCCGGAAAGCCGGGTGTAGCTTTCTGCCGCCATGCTCAGCGCCTGTTCGTGATGGCAGCAGATGTAGCGCAGGCCATCCGCGCGTCCGAGCGCATCGTTGAGGTGCATTGCGCCGCCGCCGGTCAGCATGAACACGTCGCGGACGCCGTGATCGACCAGGCGTGAGGCAACGTAATCGGAAAGGCGGACCAGGTTCATTCAGCGACCAGTTCGAACGGGTTCAGGATCGGCCCGCGGAGCTTCACCTGGAAGCGTCCGCGGTCGGGGAAGCGTCTCGGTTCAGGACGCGGCGGCGCGCAACGCAGGTGCAGGGGAGGGCTCCAGCCCGCGGTCACGGATCAGGTCCAGGAGACGCTTGTTCTGCTTGATGTCGCCATCGATGCCGTCCACGCCGATCGGCCGGTCGATTTTGAGCGGACGGCGTAGCACTTCGCCGCCAACGAACTCACGTGTCGAAATCTGGCCTTTGAGCAGCGGGACCGCGAAATAGACGTCGTCCGCCGTCAGCACCTGTCCGGCCGGCAGGTCGCGCTTGGCATAGACGCCGCGCACCAGCGCATCCAGGTAACGGCGCTCCGTCTCCGGCACCTTGCGACGGGCCGCGGCGCCGTGGCCGCACATTTCCTGAGCCTTCTTGAAGGCCCGGAACCAGATGTCCGCCTGCTCCGGCTTGGTGCAGTAGGAACTGACCGGAACGCCTTCATGATCGATGTCGATGTGACGTTCGAACGTCCGGGCGCCCTTGCCGTAGGCGATCAGGATGGAATCGTGCCAGTCGCGATATTCGTGGGTCGAAAATCCGATGGTGATGTTCGGGTAACGCGCCTTCAGGAAGTCGATCTGGTCGAGTTCGAGGTCGCTGTCTTCCGAAGGATAGAGCGAGACGCAGTGATTCAGCGCGAACGGAATGTTCCGCGAGGTGAAGAATTCCACCAGCTCATCGATATGGTCGAGGTTGGCGCCACCCGAGGAAGCAATGGTCGGAAGCCCGGCCGATGCGATCTTGTTGAGCAGCGTCTTGTCGCGAATATCGGAGCTTGCGATCTTCAGGATGTCGACGCCGAATTCGACGCACTTGTCGACCGAAACCTCGTCAAACGGCGTGACCATGGTCACCATGCCGGCGGAGCGCACTGCTTCCACCATCTGGCGCAGGTTTTCCCAAGGCATCTGGGTGTCCAGGGTCTTCTTGACGTAGCGAACGTCCGACCGGCCGCGATAGTCCTTGTGAATGAAGCTATCCACGTCGCGGAACTGCAGCTTGATCGCGGCGTGGACATCGTTGAACCGGACGACCCGCGCGAAATCGCTGATGATCTTCAATCCGCGATCCAGCTTGCCCCAGTGATTGTTCGCCAATTCGAGAACGAACAGGTTTTCAAAAATGGACGTCGTCACTCGGTATCTCCCTAAGCACACCGGCCATACTTTGGCCGTCGCTTCCCCTTGGCGCTCATATTCGTTCCGCCAGACCTAAGAAAGCAGCAATTCCTTAAGATTAACTTTCAATTTACCCTACTTAGCGCGGGTTCCGAGCAGGCTCGACCTTACCAGAGTTGCTGAGGAACGCATGTATCGTATCGGCAACATATTGGAGGTGATCCGATCCAAGCCCCGGATACAGGCCAATCCAGAAGGTTTGCTCCGTAACAATGTCCGCATTGGTGAGATCTCCGGACACCCGATACTCGCGGCCACGCATGTAAGGTTGGCGGATCAGATTGCCCCCGAACAGCAGGCGGGTGCCGATCTTGTTGGCGTCCAGGTGCTGGACCAGCGCATCCCTGCTGATCGCAGGATCGCGGATGGTGATGGGATATCCGAACCATGACGGCTCACTGTTCGGCGTCGGTTCCGGAAGGATGAATGCATCTTCGAGCGGGCGGAGCAGCTGGGTCAGCGTGTCGAAATTGGCTTGTCGGGCCGCGATGAACCCGTCGAGCCGGTCCAGTTGGGCAAGCCCGACCGCCGCCTGCATGTCGGTGATCTTCAGATTATAGCCGCAGTGGCTGTACGTATATTTGTGGTCGTAGCCCATCGGCAGGTCGCCGAGCTTGCGGCAGAACCGTTTCCCGCACGTATTGTCCATGCCGGGCGCACACCAGCAGTCACGACCCCAGTCGCGCATGGATTCAATGACGCGTTTCAGTCGAGGCTTGTCGGTGAAAACCGCGCCGCCTTCGCCCATCGTGATGTGATGAGCAGGGTAGAAACTCAAAGTTCCGATATCGCCAAAGGTGCCGACCCCGCGGCCGTCATATCTGGCGCCGAGCGCATCGCAGCAATCCTCGACGACCCACAGGTCGTATTTCTCGGCAACGCGCATGACTTCGCCAAGGTCGAACGGATTGCCAAGCGTGTGCGCAACCATGATCGCGCGCGTCTTGTCGGAAATGGCGGCTTCGATCGCATCGGGCTTGATGTTGTAGGTTGGGATATCGACGTCGACGAACACCGGCACCAGGCCATATTGAAGCGATGGGTTCACCGTGGTCGGAAAGCCGGTTGCAACCGTGATCACCTCATCGCCGGGCTTCAGCGCTTCCCCGCGCAGATAGTGCGAGGTGAGGGAGCTCAGCGCCAGCAGATTGGCCGACGATCCCGAATTGGTCGTCAGCGCATGGCGAACGCCAACCCGAGCCGACAGCCGCTCTTCGAACGAAGCGTTGAAGCGGCCCGTCGTCAACCAGAAGTCCAGCGCTGAATCGACCAGCGAACACATGTCTTCGGCGCCATAGACCTTGCCCGACACCGGCACCGGGCTGGTGCCTGGGACGAACGGCTTGGGCGCGTGATGGCGACGCGCATATTCGCCGACGAGTTCGAGGATCAGCTGACGCAGCTGCGGCTCGTCGCTTTGGCCCGCCAAGGCTTGAAGGCTTGCCAGATCCGGCAGGTCGTTCACGCCCATTGCACTTGCCCCATTCTCGCTTCGCTCCTCTCGGTATAATCTTTCAGCTGCCGCAGGCTGATCGCGCGCGCGTCACCGCCGCGGCTCACTTCGGAATGCCATTCCACGACCCTGGCGAGCGCTTCCTGAAGCCGCAGGGCAGGGCGCCAGCCGAGTTCCGCGCGCGCCTTCGATGTGTCCAGTTTCAGCAACACGGCCTCGTGCGGTTGCGGCGCATTCGGCCGGTCCCAGCCTTCCGCTCCCCAGGTCCGCAGCATTTCCTCGACGATCCAGCTCACCGGCTGCGCATCCTCGTCGCTCGGACCGAAATTATAGGCGGTCGCGACTTCGCTTCGGCCCTCGAGCAAACGTTGCGCAATCAGCAGGTAGCCTGCGAGCGCTTCCATTACATGCTGCCACGGGCGGATGGAATCCGGGTTGCGGATTAGCGGTCGCTTGCCGTCCAGCAATGCGCGAACGATATCCGGGATCAGCCGGTCGGTGGCCCAATCGCCGCCGCCGATGACGTTGCCCGCACGGACCGAAGCAATTGCAGGTCCTTGCGGATACGACCGGCGATAGGATGCGATCGCGATCTCCGCTGCGCCCTTGCTTGCGCTGTAGGGATCGTGCCCGCCCATTGGGTCACTCTCGCGATAGGGCCAGACCCACTCGCGGTTTTCATAGCACTTGTCCGTTGTGATGCAGACGACTGCACGCACGCTGTCGACATGGCGGCAGGCTTCCAGAACGTTCACAGTCCCCATCACGTTCGTCGCGAAAGTCTCGACTGGATTGTCGTAGGAATATCGGACCAGCGGCTGGGCAGCGAGGTGGAAGACGACTTCAGGCCGTGCATCGCTGATTGCGGCACGCACCGCGTCCGGATCGCGCACATCGCCTTCAACATGTTTCACAAGCTCGCGCAGCCGGGTCTGTTCGAAAAAGCTAGCTTCGGTCGGTGCCGGCAGTGAGAAACCGCTGACCTTTGCGCCAAGCTGGTTCAGCCACAGCGACAGCCACCCGCCCTTGAAGCCCGTATGGCCAGTGACCAGCACTCGCCGGTCGTTCCAGCTGCTGCTCCTCACCAGCATTTCCACGGTGCTCCGGTGGCCCAGAGTTCTTCGAGATGCACCTTGTCACGAAGCGTATCCATCGGCTGCCAGAAGCCGTCGTGCCGATAGGCGACGAGCTCGCCCGACGCCGCCAGTGTTTCCAGCGGTTCCTGTTCCCACAAGGTGTGCGGTCCTTCGACCAGGTCCAGCACGGACGGGTCTGCGACGAAGAAGCCGCCGTTGATCAGGCCACCGTCACCGGCCGGCTTTTCACGAAAGCTGCGCACCAGCTCCCCGTCGAACTCGAGAGCGCCGAAGCGTCCCGGGGGCGCCACGGCGGTAATCGTGGCCTTCTTTCCGTGATTGCGATGGAACTGGACGAGGTCCGCAATGTCGATGGCCGCAACACCGTCGCCGTAGGTGAAGCAGAACGGCTCATCCTTG
This sequence comes from Sphingomicrobium sp., assembly GCA_045811225.1. Taxonomy (GTDB): domain Bacteria; phylum Pseudomonadota; class Alphaproteobacteria; order Sphingomonadales; family Sphingomonadaceae; genus Sphingomicrobium. The sequence continues at coordinate 9,479 of JBJMUK010000201.1, forward strand.
TTCAGATATTGCTGCACGGCCTTCAATCGGCCGCCGGTCTGCGTCTCCGCGCCTGTTTCCACCAGCGTGATCTTCCACGGCTCACTCCAGTTCTGGTGAACCTGCATCGCATTCTTGGTGAGGTCGATCGTGACATCCGCCGTGTGGAGGAAGTAGTTCGCGAAATATTCCTTGATCAGATAGCCCTTGTACCCAAGGCAGATGATGAAGTCGTTCACGCCGGCGGCGGAATACACTTTCATGATGTGCCAAAGGATCGGCTTGCCGCCGACCTCGACCATCGGCTTCGGGCGCACGGACGTTTCCTCGCCCAATCGCGTTCCCAACCCACCGGCGAGGATTACAGCCTGCATCGTCCCTCCGGCGAAAAGCTAATGAGCTTCCACTGAAGCCCCCCGTTCCACCGAATCGCCTTTCCGGTGAAAATGCAACTGAATCGTGTGCTTAGCCAATCAGATCGGCCAGGCTTCGATGTGGTTACCAAGAAATTCACTATAAATGCTTACTGTTGCCGGGTCGCAACAATCCGGACGATCGGCCCGCCGGATAGGCCCGTTTCCGGAACGAACAAGGCCACCGTCCGCCCCCCGGCAAGCACCCTCTCGTAAGTCCCGACTTGCGCCGGATAGCGGTCACGCTCCTGCTGATACAGGTCGTAATAGGTCAAAATGGCGTAATCGGCACGGCAGCTCGCGGCGCGGGCCGGATCGACATTGCCGATGTCCACGATCTGGCTTCCACGCCTGGAGCCCTGAACTTCCTTGTAGCCGACCTTGGAGCTGAGCAATTGCTTGGCATCGACGCATCCCGCCGTGCCGAGGGGGAAGAGGATCGTCCAGGGCTGGTCGCGCAGGCTCAACTCCAGATGCTCGATGACCACGCTGCTGCCGCTGGGGATGTGTGCTCGTGCCCATTTAGCGGCCTGGGTTCGCGTGTCGTTGCCCCGCTCGCGCGCCTGCGCGTAAGCGCCGAGAGCCGAAGGGACGCACGCGATTGCTGCGACCGCTACCAGCGCGAGTGCGGGGCGGGTGGACTTCATCATCCCGGCCAGGCGTGTTGCTGCCCAGACCACGGCGACCGCGGCGAAGATGCAGAGCAAAGGCATGACCGGAAGAATCCAGCGCGACCAGATCAAGTTCTGGCCGCAGATCAGGATCAGGAAGGCGGCCGCCGCAGGAATGATCGTCGCCCGGGCCACCTTGCTGCGCGCCAGGAGCAGGAGGAGGCCAGCGAGTACCGCGACGAGCCCGAGCCACCCCATCGTGCCGGCAACTTGTTCTTGGCAGTACCAGCCGAGGTTATGCAGGAACCCGCCGCCCGTGTGCCCGAGATGCCCGGCGCTCATTTCACCGCTGACGTTGCGAAGCACTGTTCGCCAGTCGAGCAGGATGTAGGGCGATGCCACGAACACGCCGCCCACTGCCGCTGCGGCCGCCAGCAGCAACCTGCCGAAGCCGTGGCTGGACTTGCCTTCCCGGACCAACGCCGCGCCCGCGATCGCAACCATGACGGATGCAGCCGGCCACTTCGTGGCGGTCGCGAAGCCCGCGAACACTCCGGCGAGGATCCAGTCCCTGGTGCGGTCATTCACGGCGCTTCGGACGGCGAAGATCAGCGACGCGAGCATGAAGACGCTGGCGTGGATGTCGGTGCGAACCACTTGCGACCAGGCGATGTGAAGCGGGTTGAGCGCGAGCAGGGTCGCCGCCACCAGGCCCACTTGCCGGTCGGCCACCCGCGCGCCGAGCACATAGATCAACCAGATGCTGAGCAGGCCGAGCAGCACCATCGCCAGCCGCGCCGGAACGAACAGCAGCGCCGGATCCGCGTAAGCCGCGGCGGTCATCGTATGGAGATCGGGATAGGCGCCGGTCAGCAGGCCGCCGCCAACGACAATGATGTCGATCAGTGCCAGCAGGTAAATGGTGGTGGAGCCTGGATGCCCGAACCACCCGGGGTTCAGCGTGCCTTC
>JBJMUK010000202.1:0-18432 GCA_045811225.1 Sphingomicrobium sp.
GACGCAGGGGAAGAGCCGGAGATCGCGGGAATCTACATCATTGACGACGAGGGGCATCCTCGTCGACTCGGCTTCGCGCTCGCGAATGAATTCTCCGACCATATCACCGAGCGGGGTAATTACCTCTGGCTCGCCCATTCCAAACTGCGCCCGGCTGCACTTGGGCCGGAACTGCTGACCGGAACGCTCCCGCCCGTCGTCGAAGGCACCAGCCGCATTCGGCGAGGTGGCGAGATCATATGGGAGAAGCCCTTCCTCTCAGGCGAAGACAGCATGTCGCACAGCATCAACAACCTTGAGCATCACCACTTTAAATATGACCTGTGCCGCAGGCCGGGTGATGTTCACGTCCACTTCTTCGGAACGGCTACATTGTCATTCGCAGACGGGGTTCAGGCGCAGGACGGTGACGTGTTCGAGATTGAGGCAAAGCCTTTCCTGCTGCCGCTCCGCAACCGGCTTGCGTGGGCGGAACCCCCTGCATTCCGGGTGACTGCCCTTTAAGCCGACCAGCCGCCGTCGATAAGGTGCGTGGTTCCGGTCGTGAACGCAGACTCATCGGAAGCAAGGTAAAGGGCGAGGGCAGCGATCTCTTCCGCCCTGCCTAGCCGCCCCATTGGCTGCCGCGCATTGAAGTCCAGCCGTGCCTTCTCGTAATCGCCTGTGTCGCGCAGCCGCTGCTGCAGGGACGGCGTATCCACCGTTCCGGGGCAGATCGCGTTGCAGCGTATTCCGTGTCCCACGAAATCGACCGCAACTGACTTCGTCAGTCCGATCACCGCCGCTTTGCTTGTGCCGTAGGCGAAACGGTTCGCCACGCCTTTCACCGAACTTGCCAGTGACGACATGTTGATGATCGATCCGCCGCCGCGGTTCAGCATGCCGGGCAGTGCGGCACGGATCGTCCGGTACATGGCCGTGACGTTCAGATCCAAGGAGAAGCTCCAGTCCCTCTCTTCGCATTCGAGGATGGTGCCCGCCGCGACATAGCCTGCGCAATTGAAGAGAATGTCGAGCGCACCGACCTCTGCGAAGACGCTCTCGATCGCGGTTGCGTCGAGCACGTCCAGACGCCGAGTCCGGCACTGGCTCAGCCCTGCCACGCTGGCCTCGTCCACATCGGTGGCCCAGACGATGGCGCCCTCGGAAGCGAACAACTCCGCCGTTGCGCGGCCGATACCCTGCCCCGCCGCGGTGATTAGCGCAGTTTTGCCCGATAGCCGTCCGGTCATTGCGCTAACTCTCCCACCGGTGCGTCCGGGTGCAACAGGCCAGCGTGCTTGAGTTCGGACCATAGCGCATCCGGAATCCATGTTTGGTACAAGGCGCACGTATCCTGAACTTGGGCGGCACTGCCGAGGCCGGGAATCACTGCCGCAACCTGCGGGTGACGCAAGGGGAATTGCAGGGCGGCGGCGGCAAGTGGAACACCATGGCGTTGGCACACATCTTCCAGCCGACGCACGCGATGCACAATCTCCGGGGGGGCAGGCGCGTAGTTATAGTGGAGCGTACCGCCGCTTCCGGTGCCTTGGGCCAGGATGCCGCTGTTGTAAGGGCCCCCAACCACAACCGAGATATTCCGGCGGCCACATTCGGGTAGAAAGCTTTCAAGGGCAGATTGCTCAAGCAAGGTATAGCGGCCTGCAAGCAGGAACAGGTCGAACTCGCCCGCTCCCATCGCTTCTTCGCAAACCTTCCATTCATTCGCACCGATTCCGATGGCGCCGACGGATCCGGCGTCGCGCAGCTCCCGCATCGCGCGGTAACCGCCGTTCATGAAACTTGCGAATTGGCGTTCGTGGTCGCCGCCGTGCGTAACGCGGCCAAGATCATGCACGTAGAGGATGTCGATGCGCTCCCTTCTCAGACGCGCGCAACTCCCTTCGAAAGAACGCAGGACGGCGTCGTAGCCATAGTCGAAAAGCGGCTCGTACGGCGCTGCGTTGACGAACCCGTGCCGTTCGGCACTCGCTAGCTCTTCAGCGACTGGTACTAGCAAGCGCCCGACTTTCGTGGACACGATCGCTGTCTGCGCGGCGTCCGCTTCCGACAATGCTGCGCCAATCCTGCTTTCGCTCAGCCCGAAGCCGTAGTGCGGTGCTGTGTCGAAATAAGTGAGGCCGCCGGCGAGCGCGGCGAGAACCGCCTCGCACGCCGTCTGCTCGTCGATCGGGATGTACAAGTTCCCTATGACGGCCGCGCCAAAGCCAAGCGGCGGGACGCGGACCTGCGTACGTCCGATCTGGTGCTGCAAGTTCATGCGTCCAGCCCATAGAAGCGCGTGGCCGTTCCGCCGAACACGTGACCAAGTTCGGCCTCGCTGAAACCGCCAAGATCGCGCGCCATCTCGAACCACTCTGCGTATCTGGCGGCGAGCAGGACGACCGGCCAGTCACTTCCCCACATCAAGCGCTCCGGTCCGAATGTCGCGCACAGGTGCTGCACGAACGGGGCGAGCGCTTCGTGGCCCTGGGCGGGAGCCTTCTCCGTCATGAGCCCGGACAATTTGCACATGACATTCGGCAGCTTTGCCAGCTCCGACATTTCCGTCGCCCAAGGCTCGACCTGCTTGTCTCGGATGGCCGGCTTGGCCCCGTGATCAATAACGATCGACAGCTCCGGCCAACGCATCGCGAAGCGGCGCAAGTTCGGAAGTTGCGTCGGCAGAACTAAGGCATCGAAGCGTAGCCCATGTTCAAGCATGGCGGTGATTGACGGATCCAGGACAGGATCGTTGATCCAGCTGTCGGGCAAGCTCTGCAGCATCGGCCGCAGCCCCTTCAGCTGCCGGTGCTGCGCCAGCTTCCCGATCCGTGCAGGTGCATCGGGAGACTTGAGGTCGGCCCAGCCGACCACTCCGACCACGGACGGCGTTGCATCTGCGAGCTCCAGTAACCAGTCCGTGTCCGCATCGCTCGGTTGAGACTGGACAAGGATGGAAGATTCAACGCCGACGGCGCTAGCCTCCGCCTCCCAGTCCGAAGGTTCGAAGTCTCGATGGATCCGGCCGAGGTCTGCTGTCGGCCACTCCTGGCCATGTTTGCCAATGATCCAATAATGCTGGTGCGCGTCGATCAGCACTCGACAATGGCCTTGATCACCTGGGCCGATGGCTCGAGCCAACCTGGAAACACATTGGGAAGGTCAGAGAGCGCCGCGCTGTGGGTGTGCAGCGCGTCCGTGGGCACCAGCCCCTCGCGCATTGCGCGGACAACCGTGTCGAAGTCCTCAGCAGTTGCATTGCGGCTGCCCATCAGCGTCATTTCGCGCTTGTGAAACTCGGGATTGGAAAAGCCGATGGTGCCCGGCACGATCGACACGAGCACGTAAGTGCCACCGTGCGCGACATACGCAAAACCAGTCTCCATCGCGCTTCGAGCGCCAGTAGCATCGAAGACCACGTCGAAGAATTCGCCGCCCGTATACTCAGCAAGTTCGCCTGCCGTGGTTGGACCAGCGACGAACGTTGCATCGACGCCGACCGCCTCGCGACAGACGGACAGCCGGTCCGCGCGACCATCCACGGTAACGACTGATGCACCGCGACGCTTCGCAAACAGCGCCACGGCAATGCCAATGGGTCCTGCGCCAACCACCAACACTTTGGCCTCCGGGTTCGGTGCAGCGCGGCGGACCGCATGCGCACCAATGGCGAGGAACTCGACCATCGCCGCTTGATCCAGGCTGATGCCGCAGGCCCTTTTCACATAGGCTTCCGGCACACTGAGATACTCGGATAGTCCGCCGTCCTGATGAACGCCCAGTACCGCGATGCTGACGCAGCAATTCGGCTTGCCCCTGCGGCACGCGATACAGGACCCACATGCGATATAGGGGATGATGTAGACAGGCTCTCCCGGTTGCAAATCGCTGCCCGACGGGACTTCCGCCACCTCCCCTGCAAGCTCGTGACCCATGACACGGGGATAGGAGAGGTAGGGCTGGTCGCCGCAGTAGATGTGCATATCCGTGCCGCACACGCCGACCCGACGAATGCGGACGAGCACGTCGCCGTCGTTTCGACGGGGCTTACGCCTCTGTTGCAACAGCAGCGTGCCGGGCTCGGCGCAAACGACAACGTCCATTATCTCAGTGCCCCGCCGCGCCCGAGACGTCGATAGTGTCCGCGCGACGCAGGTTAAATAACGCATAGAAAGCGACGCTTACGAAGCAGCCGGCGGGCACCAGCATCGCCATGTTGATCGAAACGTAAGTGGACACCGCGCCCATCGCCGGCGTGAGAACCGCACCGCCGATGATCGCCATGACGATCAGCGAGGCACCTGTCTGAGTATAGGGACCAAGGTCCTTTACACCCAGGGCGAAGATGGTCGGGAACATGATCGACATGAAGAAGCTCAGCGCTGTGAGCGCGACCAGACCCACCAGGCCGCCAGTCGCGGCGGCGACAAGGGCGAGTGCAACGTTGATTGTGGCGTAGGCGCCAAGGAGGCGCGCCGGATTGACGCGTCCCATCAGCCAGGAGCCGACGAACCGCCCAATCATGAACGTCGCAAGTGCGGCGATCACCCAGTCTGCAGCGGCCGTCTCGTTCAGGCCTGCCGCGGCTTGGGCATAGCGGATCGTATAGCTCCAAACGCCAACCTGCGCCCCGACGTAAAAGAATTGAGCGATCACTGCAAAAAGCAGGGGCTTCTTTCCGAATACGCCACGAAGCGCCTGGCTCCAGCCAAGCTGATCAGCAGCGTCCTGAGAGCGCCGCGTCGCCACTTCGGGGAAGCGGGTCAGCGCGACGATCGCCGCCCAGGCAAGCACGAACAAGCCGATCGCAACGTAGGGCGGAGCAACGGCGAGGGTCTCGCGGGTGTAAAATGCGGTCTGGTCCGCTGCCGACATGCCGGCGAGCTGGGCCTCATCTCGCTCAATACCCGAGAGAATGAAGACTTTTCCGATGTAGAGGCCGACGATCGAGCCAACCGGATTGAAGGACTGGGCTAGGTTCAATCGCTGCTCAGACCGCGCCGGATCGCCAAGCACCGTCACTAGGGGATTGGCGGCGGTTTCCAGGAACGCGAGCCCACTGGCGATGACGAACAAGGCCGCAAGGAACATGCCGTAGGTTGAATATTGCGCGGCCGGATAGAAGAGCAGTGCGCCGATGCCGTAGAGTATCAGCCCCACCACGACCGCGCTTTTGTAACCGTGGCGTCGCATCGTGAGACCCGCGGGTATCGCGAGCAGAAAATAGCCCATGTAGAATGCCGATTGCACGAACCCGGTCTGCAGGTCGGTGAGGATGAATGCCTTCTTGAATTGCTTGATAAGGATGTCGTTGAGATTGTTGGCCATGCCCCACAGGAAGAACAGGCTGATAATCAGCACCAGCGGCAGAAGCGCCGCCTTGTAGCCAGTCTTCCCTGCCATTCTTCCCCCCTTGCGGCTGTTGTTCAGCTCGTCCTCTCAGTCACAATCCGGCTGGTCGGAGAGAGCGTAAATGCGCTCCATCGACACCCACTTTTCGCCCTGCGCGGCCCAAGGCAGTGGCCGCTGGAACTCCCACATCAGCTTTTCCCAAGCCTGCACGTCCGGATCCGAGACATCGGCCGCGACTTTCACGGCCGGGTCGAATTTCGGCCCGACGTCCATGATCATGAACAGCCTTGGCCCGGTTAGCCAAATTTCGAGTTCGCGGACGTCCGCGGCGCGGATTGCACGATTCACTGCGGCGGGCGGTCCGCCTGGCCGGTGCCACTCCTTGTATCGCTGGATCAGCTGCGGCTCGTCAGCCAGGTCCAAAGCGAAACAATATCGGCGCAACTCGGCTTCGGTCACATCCAGGCGCCCAGGTTCCAGGGCACAAACTCATTGTCGCCGAAGCCGAGCGCTTCCGACTTGGACATTTCGCCCGAGGCGACGGCGAGCAGCTTTTCGTAGATCGCCTCGCCCGCTTCGGTGATCGAGGCGCCGTCGAGGATCGGTGAGCAGTCTACGTCCATGTCATCGTCCATCGAGGCCGCGAGTGCAGCATTCGTGGCGATCTTGATGCACGGCGATGGCTTCGATCCGAAGACCGATCCCCGTCCTGTCGTAAAGGCCAAGACGTTAGCTCCGGAGGCGATCTGCCCGGTCGCTGAGCACGGATCGAAACCCGGCGAGTCCATGAAGACAAGGCCCTTGCTGCGGATCTGTTCGGCATATTGAACCACGTCCATCAACGGCGATGAACCCGCTTTCGCGACCGCCCCAAGAGACTTTTCGAAGATGGTCGTCAGCCCGCCCGCCTTGTTGCCGGGCGAAGGATTATTGTTGAGCTCGGCTCCGTGCTTGGCCGCATATTGGTCCCACCAGGCCAGCCGCTCGAGCAGCTTGTCCGCCACTTGCCGGGAAGCCGCCCTTCGCAGAAGCAGGTGCTCCGCGCCCGAGATCTCGGGCGTCTCGGACAAGATCGCGGTTCCGCCATTCGCGACCACGAGGTCGGCCGCTACTCCGAGCGCAGGATTGGCCGTCACGCCGGACCAGCTGTCTGAGCCGCCGCATTGAAGACCGAGCATCAAGTTGGAAGCGGATACCGCAGTGCGGCGGTCTGCCTGGGCTTCTTCGATCAACTCACGAACCAGTTTCTGGCCGAGTTCAATCGCCTTCAGCGTGCCCCCCGCCTCCTGGATCGTCATCGTGCGCAGCCGGGAGCCAGTGCGCAACCCGAAGTGTCGGAGCAGGTCTCCGATCTGCGCGACCTCGCATCCCAATCCGATGAAGAGCACGCCGCCGAAGTTTGGATGCACCGCATATCCGGCAAGCGTTCGTTCGAGCGTGTCGATCCCTTCGCCGGACTTGGACATCCCGCACCCGCTGGTGTGCGTAAATGCCGACACACCATCGACGCCCGGGAAGCTTTGGCCAGTGAAGCTGTCAGCGATGCGCCGTGCGACCGTTGCCGAGCAATTCACGCTTGTGATCACACCGATGAAGTTGCGCGTGCCAATCCGACCGTTGGAGCGTTCAAAGCCCTGGAAAGATCGCGGATTGTTGACCAACGGCAGTCCGGCGGTGCTGGACGGAGCAACGTCGCGCTCCGGGTCACCGACGGAAAGATTATGATCGTGGACATGCGCGCCTTCCGGGATATCTGACGTCGCAATGCCGATCACCTGCCCATATTTGTGAACGGGCGAGCCGGCGGCGATCGGGCGCGTCGCCAGCTTGTGGCCCGAAGGCACGAATTCGCGAGCTCGCGTTCCCAAGACGTCCTCACCCGCTTCAGCTGCGTCGAGCAGCACAGCAACATCATCCGTTGGGTTCAGCTTAAGCGCGCGGACCGTCATAGGACTTCATTAGCCTCGTGGAACCGGGCGGCGCAATTGTCAGACATGTCTTCGGCGCGGCGTAGTCTGCCAGAATGGGGGACGGGCAGAATCGGAGCGAGCGCGTTGTAGCGGCCGTCCGACTAGGCCGCGGACGCGGTCGTCGCAGTCGATCGCTCGGCGGCCTCGATCTCTGCTGCCTTAGCCTCAACCAGTCGCACGATATGATCGACCATGTCGGCATCCTGCACATGATGGTCGGTAACGCCCGACAGGTAGACCATGTGCTTGCCGTTGCCGCCCCCGGTGATCCCGATGTCGGTTTCCCGCGCCTCGCCGGGGCCATTTACGACACAGCCGAGCACCGACAGCGACATTGGCGTGCGGATATGCTGCAGCCGTTCCTCGAGCTTCTCGACCGTGCGGATCACGTCAAAGCCTTGGCGGGCGCAACTAGGACAGGAGACCACACGGACACCGCGGTTGCGGATACCCAGGCTTTTCAGGATTTCATAGCCGACCCGAACCTCTTCCTCAGGCTCCGCCGAAAGCGACACGCGGATGGTGTCGCCAATGCCGGCCCAGAGGAGCGAACCGATTCCGATAGAGGACTTGACCGTCCCGCCGAGCAGGCCGCCCGCCTCCGTGATGCCAAGATGCAGCGGGCAATCTACTGCGTCGGCCAAGGCGTGGTATGCTGCGACGGCCAGGAATACGTCGGAGGCCTTCACCGCAACCTTGTAGTTTTGGAAGCCGTGGTCCTCGAGGATGCGGATGTGATCGAGCGCGCTCTCGACAAGCGCCTCAGGGCAGGGCTCGCCATATTTCTCGAGCAGATCCTTCTCGAGACTGCCGGCGTTAACGCCGATTCGGATCGCGCACCCGTTCGCCCGGGCTGCCGCAATCACTTCCCTCACCCGGTCTTCCGAGCCGATGTTGCCCGGGTTGATGCGCAGGCAGGCAGCACCGGCGTCGGCCGCCTCAAGCGCCCGCTTATAGTGAAAGTGGATGTCGGCCACGATCGGTACGTTCGCCGCGCGGACGATTTCGCGGAGCGCGGTCGTGCTTTCGACGTCGGGGCAGGAGACACGGATGATGTCCACGCCGGCCTCTTCACACCGACGAATCTGCGCAATCGTTGCGGCGGCGTCGGACGTCAGCGTGTTTGTCATCGTCTGAACGGTGACGGGAGCATCGCCGCCGACGGCGACGTTGCCGACCATAATCTGCCGGGACTTGCGCCGGTCGATGGTTCGCCAGGGACGGATGGAAGACATGAGCGCCATATAGGCGCTCGGCGCGCCCAATCAAAACGATGGTCTAGTCTTCGCCGCCCCAGCGCCAGCGCCAACCGCCCCTGGTGGTCCGTGCCGTGATGAGGATCAGCAGAGCGGTGACTGGCGCCACAATCGACATAAGCACCAAGGGCCGGTTGCTAAACATGGCAGCACTGCCCAGGACGATGATGAGATAGGCGATCAAGATCACCCAGCCTTGCCATGCTATGGGAGCGCCGGAACCGAAGCCATAGCGCTTCGCGGCGAACCATTCGGGATTGTCACTCACTTGTTCGCTCCTTCGGAGGGCGCCCGCGCTTTCGGGGCTGGGGATCGCCGAGATGAATTCCCCGTGCCTTGAGCGCTTCGCGGAGAAGGCATTCCACCTGCGCATTCACGCTGCGCAGGTCGCAGGCCGCCGCGCGCTCGACCGCCGACCACAAGGCCGAGTCGACCCGCAGGGGGAAGGCCTTGCGCTCGGCCATTACTGATAGAGCGTACCGGTGTTGACGACAGGCTGCGTGTCGCGCTCACCGCACAGGACGACCATTAGGTTGGACACCATGGCTGCGCGGCGCTCATCGTCCAGTTCGACGACATTCTTGGCGGACAGCTGCTCCAGCGCCATCTCCACCATTCCCACGGCCCCTTCGACAAGCGTCTTCCTGGCCGCAACGACGGCCTGCGCTTGTTGCCGGCGAAGCATCGCTCCTGCGATCTCCTGGGCATAGGCAAGATGGGTGAAGCCGCACTCGTCGACGGTGATGCCGGCCACGGAGAGGCGAGCGATCAGTTCTTCCCGCAACTCGATGCCGACTTGGTCGTGATTGCCCCGCAATGTAACTTCGAGATGCTCGAAGTCATCGTACGGATACCGCGATCCGATCGTCCGGATGGCCGCTTCCACCTGCACGGTGACGAAAGCGCGGTAATCATCGACATCGAACAATGCCTGCGCGGTATCGACGACTCGCCACACGATCTGCGCCGCCATCTCGATCGGGTTACCGCGCAAGTCGTTCACCTTTATTCGTTCCGAGATGAAGTTGTTGGCGCGGACCGAGAGCTTCTTCCGCATGATCCACGGCCACACCCAGCGCAGGCCGGTCGCCCGATCCGTCCCCTGATAGGACCCGAACAAGGTCAGCGCCGCGGCCTGATTTGGCTGAAGCATGTAGAATCCTGAGACGATGAGGATGAACAGCAATGGGCCGAGGATCACCGATCCGATCGACAGCACATCCATGCGGTCGTGAATGAGACTGGTTACGCCGAACGCCTGCAAGGCGATGACGAGCAGTAAGCCTACGAGCATCGCATAGCCACTGAACGTGGAGCCGGTACGTTCCTGGCTGGACGTCAGCGCAATCACATGGTCTTTGTCCATCTGGACCTCCCCTTTAATTGATATCAGTTTAATATCACTGGGAAGAACGGTCAAGTTGTCCCGGAACCCTGCTAGGAGGGCCTGTGAAGGAGCGCGTCATGCGACTGTTTTCGTTTGTCTTTGGAGCCCTGATGATGACCACTGCGGCGAACGCCGAACCCGTGAAAAGCTGGAAACTCGTGATTCACGGAGGCGCTGGAAACATCGAGCGGAGCAAGACGAAACCAGAAAAGGACCGAGTGATCCGGGCAGCGCTGGACCGAGCGCTGCAGAGCGGTTCGAAGGTGCTTTCGGACGGAGGAACGGCACTGGACGCAGTGCAGGCGGTGATCCTGGTTCTGGAGGACGACCCAAACTTCAATGCCGGCCGCGGGGCGGTGCTGACGGCGGACGGGAAAACGGAACTGGACGCTTCCATCATGGAGGGTCGCAATCGTGCTGCCGGTGCAGTGGCGGGCGTAACCCATACCAAGAACCCGATCCGGCTTGCCCGCGCCGTGATGGAAAGAAGCCCGCACGTTTTCCTCGCTCGCGAAGGCGCGGACGAATTCTCCCGTGAACAGGGGTTGGAGCAGGTGCCATCGGAATATTTCGTCACTGCTGAGCGTGAGCAGCAACTCAAAAGACTGAAGGAGAAGAAGCTCACAGCTCTGGACGTCGAATATAAGTACGGAACCGTTGGAGCGGTGGCGCTGGACACCCAGGGACACGTTGCGGCCGGCACCTCGACCGGGGGAATGACCGGCAAGAAATGGGGCCGGGTGGGCGACAGCCCTATCATCGGCGCCGGCACCTACGCCGACGACCGCGCCTGCGCGGTTTCGGGCACCGGTTGGGGCGAGTATTTCATCCGCGCCGGGGTCGCGCACGAAATTTGCGCCCGCATTCGTCTCAGCGGCGAGAGCGCGCAGAAGGCAGCAGATGCAGTCATCGCGGAGGTGAAGTCGCTTGGCGGCGACGGCGGCGTGATCGTGGTCACGCCTAAGGGCGAGCAGGTCTTCAGCTTCAACACGCCAGGCATGTATCGGGGGATGGCCGACGCAAACGGACGAAAGGTCGCGCTCTATTCGGAAGAGGAGGAGCGATAAGGCAGAGCCTTCCGAAGTTCCTCGATTTCGGCGACCACGGCAGCGCGCTCGTGTTCCACAAAGTCCGCGACGGCGGCCCTGAAGGCATCGTTCGGAATGAAGTGAGCGGATCGGGTGATCACCGGCTCATAGCCCCGCGCGAGCTTGTGCTCACCTTGCGCGCCCGCCTGCACGGACCGGACACCGTTGGCGATCGCCCAGTCGATGGCCCGGTAATAGCAAAGCTCAAAGTGGAGGAAGCTCGCCTCCTCAACCGCCCCCCAGTAGCGGCCGTAAAGAGTATCCGCTCCGATCAGGTTGAGCGCGCCAGCAACTGGCACGCCGTCGCGCATCGCAAACATCAGCAAGACCTGATCACCGAGCTTCTCGCCCAGCAAGTCGAAGAAAGGTCGGGTGAGATACGGGTGGCCCCACTTCCGGCTTCCCGTGTCCTGGTAGAAGTTCCACATGGCGTCCCAGTCGGACGCGAGAATATCGGCTCCGCGCAAGTTCCTGAACTCGAGTCCCTCGCACGCCGCCGACCGCTCCTTGCGGATCGCCTTCCGCTTCCGGCTACTGAGCGCCCCCAGAAAGTCGTCGAAGCTGCCGTAGCCGCGGTTGTGCCAGTGATATTGAATGCCGAAGCGAATCAGCCATCCCCGGCGCTCGCACTCTGCGGCTCCGGCTTCGTCGAGGAAGGTGATGTGCGCCGATGACAGGCCGTTCTGCTCGGTCAGAGCCTCGGCACCTGCCAGCAGGTGCGCCGCAGCGTCGCCGAGTAACCGCGGACCCGGAACGGGCGTGAAGGGTACGGCGATCTGAAGCTTTGGATAGTAACTGCCGCCAGCCCGCTCCCAAGCATCAGCCCAGCCGTGATCGAACACATATTCGCCCTGGCTGTGACTCTTGAGGTAAGCCGGCGCGGCGCCAGCAAGCAAGCCGTCGCGTTCCACGAGCAGCGGCGCCGGGGACCAACCACTTCGCCCGCCCACGCTTCCAGATTCCTCAAGGCTAGACAGGAATGCGTGCGTTAGGAAAGGGTCGCCGTCGGACAGTCTGTCCCAATCGGGGGCCGCCACAGTGCCCACGGCGGGTGCGAGGCGGATTACAATTTCGGACTCGCGATCGGCCATTCCGGCCTCAACGCCCCAAACAGCTGGAAGACTTCAGCTTTTCACCGCGACGATGGCGTCGACTTCGACCGCGACCCCAAGCGGCAGCACCGTGACGCCGACCGCGCTTCTTGCGTGCTTACCGGCCTCTCCGAAGACCTCCTGCATCAGTTCAGACGCGCCATTCGCAACCTTGGGCTGATCCACGAATGATGGAGCGCTGTTCACGAACACGCCCAATTTCACGATCCTCTCTACCCGGTCGAGCGAACCCAGCGCCGCCTTGATCTGCGCGAGCAGCATGATGCCGCAGCGCCGAGCTGCGGCGATGCCGTCATCCAGTTGCAGGTCCTCGCCGAGCCGCCCTTTGACCAGGCTGCCATCTTCCGCGAAGCTGATCTGACCCGAAATATGAAGCATGCCTCCGAGTTCGACGGCCGGAACGTAAGCTGCAACAGGAGCCGCGGCCTGCGGGATGGTGATGCCGAGTTCGGCAATGCGTTGATCGATGCTCATCCCGTCGCCCAAGCACTCGGCGACATCGGAATCAAGCCTTGCGGTGCACGGCGAAGCCGGCCCAGCTCTGGTTTACTGGCATGATTTCCAAGGTGTTGATGTTCACGTGGGGCGGAAGGCTTGCCACCCACCACACCTGCTCTGCGACGTCATCGGCGGTCAGCGGATCCATGTTTCCGTAGAGCTTGTCCGACGCTTCCTGACTGCCCGTGCGGACGACCGTGAACTCGGTTTCGACCATGCCCGGCTCGATGGACGTGACTCGAACGCCGGTGCCTTCCAGGTCGCAGCGGAGGTCGAGCGAGAATTGTCGAACGAAGGCCTTGGTGCCCCCGTAAACCGCACCGCCCTTGTACGGGTAAGTCGCGGCGACCGACGACAGGTTGATGATCGTGCCGCGCCGTTCGATGAGCCTCGGAAGCGCGGCGCGGGTCAGCGCCACAAGCCCGATGATGTTCGTCGAGATGGCGCTTTCGAGAACCGCCCAGTCCGCATCCTGCGGCGACGCCTGCGGAGGTGCGAAACCGGCATTGTTGAGCAGCAGGTCCACGTCACCCCACGGTCTCTCCAGTCGGGCAAGGCTCTCGACCGAGGCCAAATCCTCCATATCGATTTCGAGTGGAAGGAATGCTTCGCCAAGCTCCTCCGCCAGCGCCCGCAGCCGGTCGCCGCGACGACCAGTTCCGATCACGCGCCAATTCTCGCGGGCAAACCGCCTTGCGGCCGCGAGTCCGATGCCGGAGGTTGCACCAGTCACGAGCATCGTCTTGGTCATGCCTGCTCCTCGAACTTGTTCAGGATCCACTGGCATGCGGAAGGCCAGTCATCGATCCGTGTGTGAGCGCCCGGTGCCGGAGGGACCCACTTGGCCAGCCGCGGCTCTGCGATCATGTGGAGCCGCCACACTTCCGGCGCATGCTCGGCCACCGAGGCATGGTGGACCGGCAGATCGTCCACGAAGACGATCGCGCTTGCATCGTGCCGCGCCGCGAGTTCCCGGACCGGAGGACCTTTGCCCCCCTGGTTGCAGACCACTTCGTGTGTGATGCCATGTTTGGCGAGCTGCTCTACTCGCCAGCCGTGCGCGTGATCACCCAGATTGGTAAGGACCACGATGTCGGCGACCTCGCCGATCCGCTCCAGCGCCTCGAGGGCGCCGGGCACCAGGGTTTGACGGTGCATCTGTTCCTCGAAGAACGCGTCGAGCAACGGCCACACCTGTTCCGTGGGCAAAGTCTCGCCGGTCGACAGTCGGCTCAAGGCACCGGCAAAATCCGGCCGCTCAACGTCGAAGTGGATGTCGTGCTCCTCCTCCAGCCAGTCGCCGAAGTGGGAGACCATATGGAGCAGCACTTCGTCGCAGTCGGTAATGAGCAGCGGCCGACTCATTGTTCCAGCTCCAGCCGCGCACGTACCAGCTGCTGCGGAGGTACTCCGACATTCTCCGCAACTGCGATCAGGTCCGGCTCATGCGCCTCCAGAAATGAAAGAACGGCGGCAAGCAGCGATGGGTCACCTGCGCGGTCTCGCAATTCGGCTGTCCCAATTCCGGTCACGTCAAGGAACCGGTGCGCCCGCCGTTCGTCGGAGAGCGTGGCCGCGAGAGCGGCAAGGGCTAGCACGTGCGGATCATTTGGCGTCTGCGGCGGCATAGCCTAAACTCTATTCGGTTGTGGCAGCGGGAAGAACGGCTTGGCGAGGATCCTGATTGTCGAGGACAACGCGCTCAACATCAAGTTGTTCTGCGATCTTCTGGCGGCGCACGGCCATGATCCCGAGGCGGTGACGGACAGTCGGCAAGCGCTGGATGCAGCGAAGGCGAACACTCCCGATCTGGTCATTACGGATATCCAGCTGCCGCATGTTAGCGGCCTCGATCTCATCCGCATGTTGAGAGCGGACGAGCAACTGGCAGACGTGCCGGTGATGGCCGTGACCGCTTATTCGGCTGCGGGCGACGAAGAACGCATCCGCGCGGCGGGCGCGCAAGCCTATGTATCCAAGCCTATTTCAGTGGTTCGTTTCGTTCAGCAGGTGAATGCCTTACTGAACCTGGAAGAAGCGGAGCCGGCCGCAGGGGCCTGACTCGAATACCATCAGCACGGCGCCTCCAGGCGCCACCGCTTACTTGATCTTGGCTTCCTTGAACTCGACGTGCTTCCGCGCAACTGGATCGTACTTGCGGAAGGACATCTTCTCGGTCTGGTTGCGCGGGTTCTTCTTGGTCACGTAGAAGAAGCCGGTGTCGGCACTGCTGACGAGCTTGATCTTGACGGTTGCCGGCTTGGCCATCGCGCGAATCCTGAATTGTGCAAAAAAGAAGAGCGGCCTGACGCCGCTCGATCGGTCGGCTCTCTGACTGTGCAGGCCGGATTTGTCAAGCCGCGCGGTGCCGTAACGCGGTCTTAACCCTAATGCGAGACGCTCAGGCTTCTGGAGGGATGGAGCATGACAAGCGACTCGCTGGCGTCTGCAAAAGCGGAGATCGTCCGCCGCGTTGATGAGGTTCGGCAGCGTGGGCCAAGGCTCTCCCCGCTGGATGTTCACCAGCGGATGGACCAGATCCGCCAGATCGCGGTTGCGAACGGAATGGCGACAATGGCGGAACTGGCGCATTGCTCCGCTCAGATGGCTCTGCTGCCGGGCCACCGAATCGCGGTTCGCTCCTGCCTCGAGCATGTCGGCGAAGCGATGGACAGCCACTCCCCCGGCGATACGACTGCCATCCTGGCCGCACTCGCGCTCCGCCTTCACTAAGCGTTACGGAGCCGTCACGCGGCTCGCGCATTGTGATGGGCGATGCGCGCCTTCTCCCAATTGCTTGATGCCCTCGTTTACACGCGATCGCGCAACAGCAAGCTGAAGCTGATCGGCGACTATCTCAAGAAGACCCCAGACCCGGATCGGGGGATCGCCTTGGCGGCACTTACCGGATGCCTGGACATTGCGACGGTGAAGCATGCCGCCGTGCGGGCGATTGCCGAAGAGCGCGTCGACCCGGTCTTGCTATATATGAGCCGCGACTATGTCGGCGACATGGCCGAGACTGTTTCGCTGTTGTGGCCTTCACCGGAAGGAGAGCTCCTGGAGCTCGACGACGGCACCGTCCGCATTTCCGACGCGGTCGATCGGCTTCGCTCCGCCAGCCGAATGGATGCGCCGCGCGTACTCGAATCGATGCTCGACCATCTCGATGCCTCGGGGCGGTTCGCCCTACTGAAGCTCGCGACGGGGGGGCTTCGCGTCGGGATCAGTGCTCGACTCGCCAAACAGGCTCTTGCCGACGCATTTGCCCTCCCGGTCGACGCGGTCGAAGAGGTCTGGCATGGGCTTCAACCGCCTTTCACGGAGTTGTTCGACTGGGCCGAAGGTCGTTCCGACCAGCCAAGCGTGCGCGATGTTCCGGTCTTCCGCCCCTTCATGCTGGCCCATCCGCTCGAGGGCACCAAGCTGTCCCTGGATGAGTATGCAGCGGAATGGAAATGGGACGGGATCCGCGTGCAACTGGTCCACGCGGGCGGCGAGACTCGTCTCTACAGCCGAACCGGTGATGATATCTCTGGCAGCTTCCCCGACATCGCCGAAGCCTTCCGCTGGCCCGGTGTGCTGGACGGCGAGTTGCTAGTTCGAGGCAGCGAGCAGGGTGGCGAGGATCACGGCGGAGGGGCCGCGAGCTTCAACGCACTGCAGCAACGGCTCGGCCGGAAGGTGGTTAGTGCCAAGATGCGCCAGGACTACCCCGCCTTTGTCCGCCTTTACGACATATTGTTCGACGGCGATGAGGATCTGAGGGATCTGACTTGGGCGGAGCGTCGCGAGCGTCTGCAGGGGGTCGTACCGAAGCTCGACCCAGAGCGGTTCGACCTCTCGCTGCTGGTCGACGCCGAGACTTTCGAAGCGCTGGAAGAGCTGCGGACCCAGTCTCGCGATGCAAGCATCGAAGGGATGATGCTCAAGCGGCGGGACAGCCCCTACGTAGCGGGCCGTCGAGCGGGCCTTTGGTACAAGTGGAAACGCGATCCGCTCACTGCCGACTGCGTGCTGATGTACGCTCAGCGCGGATCGGGGAAACGCTCAAGCTATTACAGTGACTACACCTTCGGCTGCTGGTCGGACGACGGTGAGCTCTTGCCGGTGGGCAAAGCGTATTTCGGGTTTACGGACGAAGAGCTGAAGTCGATCGATCGGTGGGTTCGAGGACACACCGTGCAACGGTTCGGGCCGGTTCGGGAGGTCGAGAAAGGCCTAGTCCTCGAAGTGGCCTTCGACTCGATCCACCTGAGCAAACGCCACAAGTCTGGTCTCGCGATGCGTTTCCCGCGAGTCAGCCGAATCCGTACTGACAAGCCGGCTGGGGAAGCGGATCGGATCGCCACATTGCTCGCCCTGACCAGCTGACAAAGAAAAAGGCCGCCCGGACGACGCCGGACGGCCCTTTGCTCTTTTCGATGCGAAGTTACTGCTGAGCGGCGCTCAGGTTCACCGCTGCATATTTGCCCCGACGATCGACTTCGATCTCGAATTCAAGGCGATCGCCTTCGTTCAGCGTCGGCATTCCTGCACGCTCAACGGCGGAGATGTGCACGAACGCATCCGGCTGCCCATCGTCGCGCTGAATGAAGCCGAAGCCCTTCATTGCGTTGAAGAACTTGACCGTGCCGCTGGCCTTTTCTCCGGTCAGCTGACGCTGCGGGCCCCGATCGCCGCCACCGAAGCCGCCTTCGCGGGGTCCAGCTCCTGCGCCGCCACCACGCTCAACCGCCATCGGCTCGCCCTCAATCTTGAGGTTGGTCGCTGAAATGCGTCCACCACGATCGACCAGAGTGAATTCGAGGGGCTGACCATCGGCGAGGTCGGTAAGACCGGCCTGCTCGACTGCCGAGATGTGAACGAACACGTCTTCACCGCCGTCTTCACGAACAATGAAGCCGAAACCCTTTTGCGGGTTGAAGAACTTCACGACGCCCTTGCCTTCGCCGACGACCTGGGGGGGCATTCCGCCACCGCCGCCGCCAGCGCCGCCGCGGAAACCGCCGCCGCCGCCGCCGCCGCCACCGCTACGAAAGCCGCCGCCGCCAGCACCGCCGCCGAAGCCCCCACGATCGCCGCCGTAGCCGCCACCGCCGCCACCGCCGCCACCGTAGCCGCCGCGGCCTGCACCGCCGCCGAAACCCGGGCGGTCACCGAATCCACCGCCACCGAAACCGCCGCGATCACCGAAGCTCGGTTCGTCGCCGCCAAAACTGTCGCGCTTGTCCCTGCCGCGACCACCGCGCTCGCCTTTGCGCCCTCTATCGAAACCCATGCCCGTCCAAACTTCTCATGTGCCCACAATACGATAAACCAACGCGCTGGCCACAAGGCGCAACCGGTCCCTGCGTAAGTGTCACTCACGCACCATTCACGTCCTTAGCTCAAAAATGGTACGGGCTCTAGTGATTGAATGCGGCATGGGATTCACGGGGGGCTGGCAAGGCGTGCGCTGGGCGGACTAAAGCGGTCTGCAGGCTTAGCGCAGGAGTAAGAATGGCCGTTCATTTTCACGAGGAAGACCTGCCAGCGGATGTCGGATTCGCCGACGGTCCGATCGCCGTCGACACCGAAGCCATGGGGCTGATTGCCGGCCGTGACCGGCTGTGCCTTGTGCAATTGTCGGACGGCAAGGGCGACGAGCATCTCGTCCGCTTCAAGCGCGGGAGCGACTATTCGGCGCCCCGGCTAAAGGCGCTCCTTAGCGATCCTAACCGCTTGAAACTCTATCACTTTGCACGATTTGATGTCGGAATCATGCAAGCTTATCTCGGAATC
>JBJMUK010000203.1:0-6112 GCA_045811225.1 Sphingomicrobium sp.
CCGGCGTGGTGCAGGGACGGAAGCACCCTATGCCGTCGGAGTGCATCAGGACCACGGCCTCACTGCCGACGAATATCAGCATAATGTTGCGGCCTTCGCGGGCCCGGAAACTGGACGCCGCTGGCGTGAACGCTTTCAGCAAGAGGACGTCGACGCGTTCATCACCCTCGATTTCTGGCGGACGACCAATATGCCGGAACCGCTGGAGCACATGCCGCTGGCCGTGTGCGATCCAACCAGTATCGAGGTCGCCGACATCGTCCCGACCGCCTTCGAAGGAATCGCGCCGGGCGGTGCAGTCACGCACCATGTCGGCCTGCGGTTCAACGCAGGGCAGCGTTGGTATTACTATCCGCGCATGAGGCCGGACGAAGTCCTGGTGTTCAAGATCTTCCACCTCGAAGCTCGCGAAGGTCCGCAGCGCTATCGCGCCTGCTTCCATAGCGCGGTCGCAGACCCCTCGACGCCGGAGAATGCCCAGCCGCGGCAGAGCTGCGAGCACCGGGTTGGAGTCATGCTCCTGAAGTGAGGCTTATCGCCAGTAAGCTGGGTATTGCCGCTTTAGCGCAGCCAGCTTCGGCAGGTCGTTCCTGACGATATACGGATAGCGCGGGTTACGGCGCATGAAGTCCTGATGCTCCGGACCCGCCGCGTAGAAGGGCCCGCTCTCGATACGCGTCACGACGCGGCGGGTTTTGGATAGTTGAGCAAGGAACTGCTCCGCCACCCGCTTCTGCTGCGCGGTCTGCGGGAAGATGGCCGAGCGATAGCTTGGTCCGACATCAGGACCCTGCCGGTTCAGCTGCCCTGGATCGTGGGCCACCGTGGCGTAAATGCGCAGTAGCTGGGTATAGCTGATCACAGAGGGGTCGTAAGTGATGCGCACTGCCTCCGCATGGCCTGTCCGCTCGCTGCTGACGACGGCGTAAGTGGCATCCTTGCGAGAGCCACCCGCGAAGCCGGAAACCACGTTGCGTACGCCCTTCACATGCTCGAACACGCCTTCCATGCCCCAGAAGCAGCCGCCTGCGAGGACAGCGGTCTCCGTGCGGCCCGCGGGGGCCGCAACGGACGCGGTCGTGACCATGCCTAGGGCCGATGTCAGGATCAGAAAGCGCTTCGTCATCGGCATAGTCTCCGTCCAATGGTCCCAGCATGCAAGCACACAGGTGAACCGCCGCTGAGCCGATTGCGTTGACGTCGGCCGCCGCCGCTGCGAGCGTGCGACCCGAGGAGCTTTGGGGGAGAGCAGAGTGACAGCGAGCGTGCGCGGAGCAGCGGTGGCTGCGGGGGCAATTGCGGGGCTCTTGTTCGGCTTCGACACGGCGGTGATTTCCGGGGTGACTGGCCCTTTGAGGAATAGTTTCAGCCTGTCCGACGGCGGCCTCGGTGTCGCAGTCTCTGCCGCTCTGTGGGGCACGCTGGTCGGGGCGCTTGGCGCGGGAATCCCGGGCGACCGCTATGGCAGCCGTCACGTACTGCTGTGGGTCGCCATTCTCTACGTCATCTCCGCCCTCGGTTCGGCCGTCAGCTGGGACCTGCCGAGCTTTTCCCTTTTCCGGTTCATCGGGGGACTCGCCATCGGCGGCTCGTCCGTGCTGGCGCCGGTCTATCTGTCCGAGATCAGCCCCACATCACGGCGCGGGTTCATCGTCGGTCTGTTCCAGCTCAACATCGTGCTCGGGATCCTCGTCGCCTACCTCAGCAACTTCGTGGTCGGTCAGCTCGGCTTCGGAGCGATCGAGTGGCGCGTGAAGGTCGGCGTCGCGGCGCTGCCCGCCTTCGTGCTCCTCGGTGCGATGCTCACCATCCCCGCCAGCCCGCGCTGGCTATTGTCCAAGGGGCGGCGAGAGGATGCGCTGGCGGCGATCCGCAACCTCAACATGGGCGATCCGGAAGCGGTTGCTGCGGAGATCGCGCCTCATCCGGTGGCGATCGCCCGGCTCAGCTGGACAATGCATCGCAAGCCAATCCTGCTCGCGCTCGCGGTCGCCGGGTTCAACCAGCTGTCCGGCATCAACGCCATTCTCTACTACCTCAACGACATCTTCCGGGCGGCAGGCTACAGCTCCTTGTCGGCGGACCTGCAGGCGGTCGCGATCGGCGCTGCGAACTTCGGCGCGACCCTGCTCGGCCTCTCCCTCATCGACCGCCTCGGGCGCAAGCCGCTATTGATGATCGGCGCGGCAGGGACCTGCGTTGCCCTTGCCGGTGTTGCGCTGATCTACTCGACGGGCACCAACCAGGCCCTTCTGTTGCCAATGCTGATCCTGTTCATCAGCTTCTTCGCGATCTCCCAAGGCGCCGTCATCTGGGTGTACCTATCGGAAATCTTCCCGACTGAAGTGCGCGCCCGTGGCCAAGCCCTGGGCAGTGCCACGCACTGGGTCCTGAACGCGATCATTTCCTTCGCTTTCCCGGTAATCGCAGCACGCACGCTGGCGGCCCCCTTCTGGGTCTTCGCGGCCGCGGTCGCGGTGCAACTGTTTGTGGTGTGGCGCTGGTTTCCCGAAACGAAAAACGTCCAGCTGGATCATATCTGAGCGACGCCCGCTTGCGCGCTGGAGATTTGTCGGACAAATGGCGAAAAAGCCTTGGGAGAGAGCAATTGAAGCTGAAGAGGATCGCACAAGCCGCAACTGCATTGGTAATGGCGATGGCCGTTACCTCCGCATCCATCGCGGCCCAGCCCGATCGCGTTCCGATCACGATCGGCAGCGCCACTGGAGCCAAGATCGATCGCCGCATTTTCGGGCAGTTCGCGGAGCATCTAGGCACCGGGATCTATGGCGGCATCTGGGTTGGGCAGGACAGCACGATCCCCAACACCCAAGGCTATCGTAACGACGTTCTCGCGGCGTTGAAGGCGCTGCACGTGCCGGTCGTCCGCTGGCCGGGCGGCTGCTTTGCCGACGAATATAACTGGCGCGAAGGAATTGGCCCGCGCAGCTCGCGTCCGGTGAAGGTCAACACCAACTGGGGCGGCGTGACGGAGGACAACGCGTTCGGCACCAACGAATTCATGAACTTTTCGGAGCTGATCGGCGCCGAGCCTTATGTGTCCGGAAACGTGGGCAATGGTACGCCGCGCGAGATGGCGGAATGGGTCGAGTATATGACGGCCCCCGCAGGGAGCCTCGCCGAGCTTCGCAAGGCGAATGGCCGCGCCGCCCCGTGGAAGCTGCCGATCATGGGCATCGGCAATGAGCTGTGGGGCTGCGGCGGGAACATGCGGGTGGAATATGCCGCGGACGAAACCAGGCGCTTCTCGCAGTTCATCAAGGTTCCGGCAGGCACCCACACGCTGAAGATCGCGAGCGGAGCGAACTCGACCGACTATAATTGGACCGAAGTGATGATGCGCGAGGCCGGTCGGGTAATCGATGGCGTCGGGGTGCATTATTACACCATCGGTGCCGACCAATGGCCGCCCTCCAAGCCGGCGACCGGCTTCGGAGCCGCGGAATATGCCAACATGCTGAAGTCCACGCTACGGATGGAGGAAATCGTCACGAAGCACAGCGCGATCATGGACAAATATGATCCGGAAAAGCGCGTGATCCTGGCGGTCGACGAATGGGGCACCTGGTACGCCCCAACACCCGGCAGCAACCCCGGCTTCCTCGTCCAGCAGAACAGCATTCGTGACGCAGTGATCGCCGCGCTGAACTTCAACATCTTCGCGCGGCACGCGGACAGGGTACGCATGGCCAACATCGCGCAGATGGTGAACGTCCTGCAGGCGATGATCTTCACGGACGGGTCGAAGATGGTCCTGACGCCGACTTATCACGCCTTCCGCATGTACATCCCGTTCCAGGATGCGACCTTCGTTCCGGTCACGTTCGACAAGGGCGAATATCGCGAGGGCAATCTCCTGCTCCCGGGCATCGATGCCATTGCTGCGAAGGGTAAGGACGGACATCTGTGGCTCGCGGTAACCAACCTGCACTCCACGAAGGCAACCTCGGCCGAGCTGAGCCTGCCCGGAGTAAAGGTCACCTCGGCTTCTGGTGAAACATTGACTGCTGCGGCAGTCGACACGGTCAACACGTTCGACCGGCCCGCCGCCGTGAAACCGCAGCCCGCGACGGTTTCAGCCAAGGGCGACAAGGTGGTCGTGAGCCTTCCGGCCCATTCCGTCACCGTCGTCCGGCTGAACTGAATTGCCATTGGTGCAACCGCGAATGCATTCTTCGCACTTGCAGCAAACGGGCAGCTTATCCATTGGTGGAACTGCCTGATACGGCATCCTCTCCAAGGAAACCTCGGGGCCTCCCTCACCGGAGGCCCCTTTTTTATTGCCGATGTCGGCAGCACCCTTTTGCTGCGATGCACAATGCGCTATCTTGAACGGGATGCGTAGACTCCCGCCAATGGGCGCTATCCAGGCCTTTGTGCATGTGGCTCGCCTCGGGTCGCTAAAGGCGGCCGCAGACTCGCTGGCGCTTTCTTCCCCTGCGCTCACCCGGCGCATCCAGGCCCTGGAGCAGTTCGTCGGCACGCCCTTGTTCGAACGGCAGCACAACGCCGTCGTTCTCAATGAGCATGGGCAAACCTTCATGAATGAAGTCGCGCCGCACGTGGACGCGCTCTCGGACGCGGTCGAGCGGGTCAGCGCACCGAGCAAGGCAATGCAGATCCGCATTGCGGTTCCGTCACTATTCGCTTCGCAACGACTGATGCCCGAACTGCCGTCGCTGAGAGAGCGGCATCCGAATCTGCAGGTGGAAATCGATACCGGCGCCAACCGCCTTCACCGACTGAACGAAGGCCTGGACGCGGCGATCGCGATCACCGCACAGGTCGATCCGCGGCTCTATTCGCGGGAGATCGGCAAGGGCCGGATCGTGGCGCTCGGCGCCCACTCCCTGAATCGCAATGGAAAAGCCGTCCGGGAGCCGCAGGATATCGTCGGTGTTCCAGTCCTCCTGCACCGTGAAATGCCGCTCAACTACGATGCGTGGCGCAAAAGTGTGGGACTGCCGGATCTTGAACCGGCCGCTTACAATTACTTTGATTCAGGCCAGCTGATCCTCGACGCCGCGGCGGAGGGCCTTGGAGTCGCGTTCATGTTCGAAAGCCATCTTGAATCGGCCCGAGACGAGCGTCTGGTGCCGATGTTCGACGGGACTGCGGACAGCCCCTATCGCTACTGGTTCGCGTGCCAGCCGTCCGCGCTGGAACGGCGCCCGGTGAAAGCATTCCACGATTGGCTGTTTGAACGCTTCATCCATTAAGCAGGACGAGCAAAGGCCGGACTTCCACGGGGAAGCCCGGCCCGAACGCTGGTCGTTAGATCATTTCGCCGCTGGGACGCTTTCCGCCATCGCCACCGCAAGCGGCTCTTCCGAGCGAAGTTGCGCGACGATCCGGTCGCGCCTGCTCTTGGCGACCTTGAACTTGACTGAAGTGTAACCGAAGGCGCCGCTGACGCTGCCATTGGGTGCGACGGTCAAGTGGAACTTCTCTCCGCTTTGAATCGAGCGGCCTTCGATGGCGACCACGTCGCCGGGCGTCAGCTTCGTGACATATTCAAAACGCTGGCCGTCGGCGGAGACGATCTGGGGAGCCGGCGCTTCGGCAAGTGCGGCCATTGGAGCAATGAGGAAAGCAATCAGTGCGATGGACTTGAACATTCTGACCTCCATGAAGGCTTCAGTTTGTCCTCTCCGCCGATGCTTATCCGTCCACTCGTGCCGCTCGTAAAATGCAAAGAGCGGACGCCAATATGCAGTTTTTGCAAGGGCGCCAGGCCCAGGAATCAAAACGGCGGAGCCTTTCGGCCCCGCCGTTCAGAACGCTTACGTGACCTGACTATTGCAGGTCGTTGGAAACCGACGTGAAGGTCGAATTCAGCTTGGTGCCGATGCCCTTCATGGCAGTGATCGCAGCAACAGCAATGAGCGCCGCAATCAGGCCGTACTCGATCGCAGTCGCGCCGCGGCTGTCGTTCATCAACTTGGTAAGACGCTTGATCATCGTTTTTCTCCACTCCGCCGCCGAAGCGGCCTCCCCACGCACACTCCCGCGTTACTTCCGAAGAGTTCGCAGCGACTGTGCGCCGTTACAGTTGAAGAAGGATTAAGAGGCGATAAAAAAAGAAAGGCGG
>JBJMUK010000204.1:0-2803 GCA_045811225.1 Sphingomicrobium sp.
ATCGCGGAAACGCCCACGAGCAGCGCGTTGCGCACAACCCTGCCTGCACCGAAGGCGGACGGATTCCGACTCTGGAAATGTTGCATGATACTGATTCTCCCCGTTCGGTCCGACTGCATGGCCGGCCCTACTTTTCATTGAGCGCAACTGTAACGCGTGCCCCGCTCGCCCAACCTACTAATTGGGATCCCAATCGTATGGCTGCAGCTGAAACGGCGCAACTGGTTTTGTTAGCGCTAACGCCAATCGATCACTATTGGCCCGTACTGTTGCTTCAGCGCAACTCTACCGGAGCATTTGTTTTCGGAACCTGGAAGTGCAGAAGTCGGGAAGCCGTATACTCCACTTCAATACAATTATGTGAATTCAAGGCGTAACGACCCGCAGCGCCCCTTTTCTGATGCTGTACCGAAGCGGCGGGGAGACGCGTTCCACCTCCCCGTCCAGTGACACGGTGAGGTGCCCGCGGGCGGTGTCGACGCGAAGGGATCCGACGTCGTCCACCCTCACGATATCGTCTTCCCTGCTTCTCCCGACGAGAGCACGCACGACCGCCGCAACGAAGCCGGCGCGCGATTTGCTGCGCAGCACGAGAACACAAAGACGCCCGTCCGCCAGCGTGGCCCGCTGACCCGCGAAGGGCAGTTCAAGCCGGTAGTCGTTATTGCCGACGAACAGCAAAGGCGTGTCCACCCGGCTGGCTTCATCGTTCACGGTGAGTGCCAATCGTTGATGGTGGAAGCGCGCCAGCGTGCGGATTGCTGCGACGGTCATTGCCAACCGCTTTCCGCGGCCGAGACGCCGCTGCTGCACCTCGCGGTCGCGAACCAGCAGCGGGTATAGTCCCACTGCGCTATTATTGATGAACACGCGGCCGTTCATTTCCGCAACGTCGACGCGTTGCTCCCTGCCCGCCCCGATCACCAGGGCCGCAGCTTCGAGATCCGTCGGGATGCCGAGATCCCGCGCGAAATGATTGAGCGTTCCAAGCGGAAGAATGCCGAGGCGAGTGCCGCTGCCGGAGAGTTCCGCAGCAGCGGAGCTAAGCGTGCCATCGCCACCGCCGACCACCACCAACGGCTCCGACGCCTCTACGGCCTCACGGCACTGCTTCGCGATCGCAGAACCATCCAGCATGTGCACGTCACCATCGATGCCCGCGGCACCCAGGGCGCTTTTCACATGCGCTGCAAGCTCAAGGTCGGCCGAGGCAGCGCCGCCATCTCGGTTGATCAGGACTCGGGTACGCGACATTTTCGCTCTTTTAGGCGAAGCGGGCCTCCATCATCACCCTGCTTTCGCAGTGCAGTCGCCGACGCGCTTGGCGGTGAAGCTCCGGACCAGCTCATAATCCCCCGAACCGGCATATGACGTGGCGGTCCGAACCTGAGCGGTGAAGCTGTCCGCCTTGAAATCGCCGTCAACCAGCTGCGTCAATATGCCCGCGGGGCGCGAGCACTTGTATTGCAGGCTGATGCGCCCATTCCGGAAATAGCTGTCCGATGCGGTGCAGGTTTCCCCGGCTTCCACGAAGGCTGCCGGTTCGATCTTGTTTTCCGGACCCACGCAGGTGCGGGTCGTGACCGGCTCTCCGCCCACCTTCGATTTCGTTGCCGGCGTGGTCTTGTCGGTGGAGCGAAGCTCATCGACCTTGGCGACGATTTCATATTCCCCAGGACTAAGGGCGGCGGCAGCCTCTGCAGCCTTGGGCGGCGGTGGAGCATCGTCCGAACAGCCCACAAGCAACCCCGTGGCTGCGACGGCCAGCATCATTTTCTTCATTGTCGTCCCCTCTTCAGCTTTGTTTTTCGGTACATTCGCCGACGCGCTTGGCACTGACATGCATGCGCATCGTCATGCCGCCCGGCGCTCCTGTCCCTTCCACGTTCGTCTTCATGGACATGGTATAAGTTTCCGGCGCGTAGGTTCCGGCCATTTCCATCACCTGCGAGATGCCGTTCCGATTGCAGCGCATCTTCGCGTCGATCTTGCCAGTGCCCATAGTGAAATTGTCGTAACGGCAGTCATTATTCTTGCCGGCGAAGAAATCGGCCTTCGGTCGTTTCGCCTGCTCGGGCGTCAGGCAGCTCTCCGACTTCTGCTCTTGTCCAAGTGCGCCCTTCATCTGAGCGAGAAGCTGCGGGGGCATGCCCGGTGCCGAAATCTCATCGACTGAAATAGTGGACGCCCATTTGCCAGGTCGGACGAATTCCTCTCCAGCCGTGGCTTTCTCGACGGCCTTGGCGACCTGCTCAACGCTGGCGTTATGTTCGTCCACCGACCCGTTGTCGCAGCCGGCGAGCATAGCGAGACCAATCAAAGCTGCGATAGCCTGGTTCATGACAATCTCCCCCTGAGGCGTCCGCGTTGCGCCGATCCAACGTACTCACCATATGCCACAGGCATGTCGATTCAAATCCGAACATCGCTGGGTGAGCCGGAAACCGGCGAGAGCTTCGTACCGCACCGCCCGGCGCGCCCCGAGAAGGCCGAGGGCGGACGTAAATTCATGCTCAAGTCCGATTACGAGCCCGCCGGTGACCAGCCGACCGCAATCAAGGAACTGACGGAGGCGGCGCTCACAGGGGAGAAGGACCAGGTCCTGCTCGGCGTGACCGGATCGGGCAAGACCTTCACCATGGCGAAGGTCATTGAGACGCTTCAGCGCCCGGCACTGGTGCTCGCGCCCAACAAGATACTTGCGGCGCAGTTGTACGGGGAGTTTCGCAGCTTCTTCCCTGACAACGCGGTCGAATATTTCGTCAGCTACTATGACTACTACCAGCCCGAAGCCTATGTGCCC
>JBJMUK010000205.1:0-11770 GCA_045811225.1 Sphingomicrobium sp.
CAAGCTCGCCGCGGCCGGCATCCGCGTCGAGACCGACCTTCGCAACGAGAAGATCAACTACAAGGTACGCGAGCACAGCCTCGCCAAGATCCCGTTGCTGCTCGTCGTCGGCAAGCGCGAAGCCGAGGAAGGTACCGTCGCGCTGCGCCGTCTCGGGTCGGACGAGCATCAGAAGATGATGAGCCTTGACGAGGCCGTGACGATGATTGCTGCCGAGGCCGTCCCGCCGGATCTCGTGCAGCAATCCTGACGCGACGCCGCCACAGGTCGCGGCAAAAGTGACTCACTTTCGAGCGCGCAACCTTTTCAACCGCCGCCCGAGCGCCTAACTCGCACTGTTCGAACAACGACAACGGAGTCTTCGCTATACCACCGCCCTATCCGCGCCGAGGAATGGCGCCGCCGCCGCCGATGTCCGGCCCCCGCTTCAACGAGTTCATCCAGTCGCCGAAGGTGAGGGTGATCGATGAAAACGGCGAGAATCTGGGCGTGATGTTTACGCGAGAAGCTTGCGAACAGGCGCAGGAGGTCGGGCTCGACCTCGTTGAGATTTCGCCCAACGCCGACCCGCCCGTCGCCAAGTTCCTCGATATCGGCCGCTTCAAATATGAAGCGCAGAAGAAGGCCAACGAGCAACGCAAGAAGCAGAAGACGCAGGAGATCAAGGAGATCAAGATGCGTCCGAACATCGACGACCACGACTATGACACGAAGATGAAGAAGGTCTTCGAGTTCATCGAAGAGGGCGACAAGGTGAAGGTCACCATGCGCTTCCGCGGTCGCGAAATGGCGCATGGCGAGCTCGGCATGGCGGTCCTCCGCCGCGTGCAGGAACAGACTGCCGAAGTGGCCAAGGTCGAAGCGCACCCGCGTATGGAAGGCCGGCAAATGCTGATGGTGCTTTCGCCCAAGTAGGACGGTTGTTGCTGGATTGCAGCAAGCCCAATTAGGTTTCTGTCCGCCACTTTCATTGCTGTTTCGGCTGGATTAGCTTCTCCCCATGGGAGCGCCCTTCTCAATGGGCGCAGCGACTTGGGGAAAAATGCTACATGCGTAAATCCGCTTGGCTGCTTTCGGCCGGCCTCTTTGCAATCTCTGCTCCGGCTTTCGCCCAGCAGACGGACACGGATCAATCCGGCGCGCAGCCGACCCAAGGGGCTACCAGCGAAGCCGCTGCGGTGGATAACGCGGCGGTCGAGCAGCAGCCGGTCGACAGCAACGACATCATCGTCACTGCAACGCGGCGGAATGAGGCTCTCTCGGATGTGCCGCTTGCCGTCAGTGCTGTCACTGCCGACACGCTGGAAAATAGCGGTGCAAGCGACATCCGGCAGGTCGCGCAGGTGTCGCCGTCACTGTTCGTGTCGTCCAGCTCGACCGAAGCCGGGGGCGCCTCCGCGCGCATCCGTGGCATCGGCACCGTCGGCGACAATCCTGGCCTGGAAAGCTCCGTCGGCCTGTTCGTCGACGGCGTATATCGGTCGCGCACTTCCGTCGGCCTGACCGAGCTGGGCGCCGTGGACCGGGTCGAGGTCCTTCGCGGTCCGCAAGGAACCTTGTTCGGTCGCAATACCTCGGCCGGTCTGATCTCGGTTATCACCGCCAAGCCCCGCTTCCATCGCGAGATCAGCGGCCAGATCGACATTGGAAATTATGACAGCCGCCGCTTGGAAGCGAGCATCACCGGCCCGTTCTCCGACACGATCGCCGGGCGGCTGGACGGGGTCTATTTCAAACGTGACGGCTTCATGAAGGACCAGGAATCCGGCCGTCGCGTCAACAACCGGGACCGCTGGATGGTTCGTGGCCAGTTGCTGTTCCAACCGACTGATGACCTTTCGATCCGCCTGATTGCGGACCACACCAAGCGGGACGAGGAATGCTGCGTCGGCTCCTACCTGGAAACCTTCGACACGGTCAGCGACGGCGCGGGCGGCTACACGCGCGAGCCGTCAACCATCGCTGCAGCGATGCGCGCGGTGGGCGCACACATCAACGAGGACACGTTCGACAGGGATGTGTCGATCACGCCCGGCCGTTCCTATCGCGCAGACGTCAAGGACGGTGGCCTGTCCGCGGAAATCGTCAAGGATTTCGGCGGCGCGGAGCTGACCAGCATCACCGCCTACCGCTCCAACAATTATGTTCGCGGCCAGGACGGCGACTTCAACAATCTGGATATTCTCTATCGCGATGATGACGGATTCGCGTCCAATCGTTTCCGCACTTTCAGCCAGGAAGCGCGGCTTCAGGGCACCACGTTCGGCGGCAAGCTCGACTGGCTGGTCGGTGCTTATTACGCCAAGGAGAAGCTTCGGGTTCGCGACAATCTGTCGTTCGGCGCCGACGCCGATATTTTCGGGCGCGAGCTGATCCGGTCGCTGGATCCCGCACTTGCCAGCTTCCCCGGCTACAACCTGCTCAACCCCTTCGTCCGCGGGTTCACGCTGCAGCAATTGACGCTGAATCCGGCGTTCGCGGCCGTGCCGGTCCTTGCGCGTCCTGCCATCGTCAACGCGATTGGGGCGCAGGTGGTGAACACGCCGCTCGCGAACACGGGCAGCCACGACATCTATCATCAGAAAAGCACCAACTACGCGCTTTTCACGCACAACATCTTCCATATCACCGACCAGGTCTCGGCGACGGTCGGCGTGCGATACACGCATGAACGCAAGACCCTGTCCGCGGACCTGTCGAGCGATACCCAGTGCGGCGCCTATCGCGCGAATATCGCCCGGCTGCAGGCATTCGCCGCGAATCCGGGACTTGGGCCACTCAGCCCAGCAGCCGCAGCTTTGGCGAATGCATTGGCAACGACCATCCTTCCGCAGGGCGCAGCCGTTCCCTGCGCGGTCAACTCGGTCAACGGCGACTTCGATGGTGGGAAGAAGACGGAGTCAAAATTCTCCGGCACCGGGGTCCTCAGTTACAAGCCGATGAAGGAGCTGCTCACCTACGTCAGCTACTCACGCGGCTATAAGGCTGGCGGGTTCAACCTCGATCGGGCAGGCCTCACGCAGGGCAACGAGGATCTCAACGACCTCGCCTTCGCTCCGGAGATGGTGGACGCGTACGAACTCGGCGCCAAGTATAACGGCCCGGGCATCGACGTGAACATCGCCCTGTTCCGCGAGGACTTCGACAATTTCCAGCTGAACACCTTCAATGGCGTGACCTTCGTTGTCGAAAACATCAACAGCTGCTCGAACGATCTTGGCGGCGCCGATACGGACAGCAGCAATGCGGCAGTGGCGTGCGACGGCAAGAAGAAGGCGGGTGTCCGGTCGCAGGGCGTGGAACTCGAAACCTTCTTCCGGCTCATCCCGAACGTGAACGCCGCGCTTGGTGTGACCTATGCCAACACCAAGTATCGCAACGACCTGATCGGTGCCTCGGGCAATGCCATTCCAAGCGCGCTGTTCCAGCTGCCGGGTCGCCGCGTCTCGAACTCCGCGGCCTGGACCACCACTGGATCGCTGTCTTGGCGGCCGCAGCTGACCGCAAGCGGCCTGCGAGGCCTGTTCTACGTCGATGCACGGCACATGAGCGGCTTCAACACTGGTTCCGACCTCGACCTGGAGAAGTTCCAGAAGCCTTTCACCGTCGTGAACGGTCGTATCGGCGTGCGCTCGGCCGATGAACGCTGGGGTCTGGAATTGTGGGCGCAAAACCTGTTCGACACCAATTACAAGCAGGTTGCGTTCGACGCTCCGCTCCAGGGGCAAGGCACCACCCGCGGCGTCGAGGCCGGCTTCTACGGCCGTTCGACGCAGCTTTACGGTGCATTCCTGGGCGAACCGCGCACGTTCGGCCTGACTCTGCGCGGCAAGTACTAGCCGACGGCCGGCTCCTCGTCGGCGACTGCAAGCAAGGCATCACGAAGGCAGTCCACGTCCTTCGCGCCAAGCTTCTTGCCGTCGCCACGGGTGAGGTAAAAAACGTCGACAGCGCGCTCGCCATAGGTGGCGATATGCGCGGAATGGACGCGCTGACCGCACTTGTGGATTCCAAGCGCGAGGCCGGCCAGCAGGGCGCGGCGATCGCGCGCATTGACCTCCACCACCGTCGTGCGCGTCGACGCTCGGTCGGCGATGGCGACGGAAGGCGCCACCTTGAACGCTGCCCGTCCCGCCCGGACTCGCTCCGGCTCCGGCAGGTGCGGAAGTTCGGCGCTCGCAAGTGCCCGTTCGACGGACTTCACCAGCCGCGCCCGCAAGCGCTTGTCGGCGTAGGGCTTCCCTTGGCCATCGAGCACCAGGATGTTGTCCAGCGCCAGCCCGTCGCGGGTGGTGTGCACACGGGCATCGATGACGTTGGCCCCGGACGAAGCAAGCCCGGCGCACACCCGGAAGAACAGGCCCTCGCGGTCCGTCGTGAACAGGCTGATGCGCGTGGCACCGGTCCCCGGATCTTCCTCGGCGACAATACTTGGCTTGTCCGGGCTGCCGCCGGCGATCACCTGCCGGGCATTGGCGACCTGCGTGTCGAGCGGTTCGGCGAGCCAATAGCTGTCGGGCAGTCTGGCGGCGTAGGATTGCGCTTGCTCGCTGGTCCATTTCAGCTCGGCGGCGACGTCCGCTTGCCGGGCCGCGACCAGTTCGCTGCGTCCGCGCTCCTTGTGGCCCAGGCGGAGCCGTTCCTCCGCTGCTTCGAAAATCGTCCGAAGCAGCGTGCGTTTCCACTCGTTCCAGACGCCGGGTCCGACGGCACGAATGTCGACGACGGTCAGTACCAGCAGCAGCCGTAGCCGCTCGGGGCTTTGCACCGTGTGCACGAAATCGGTGATCGTCTGAGGGTCGGCCAGGTCACGTTTGAAGGCCGTCGCCGACATCAACAGGTGGTGCTTCACGAGCCAAGACACGGTCTCCGTCTCGGCAGCATCAAGACCGAGGCGAGGGCAAAGCTTCAGTGCGATTTCTGCACCCAAGTCGCTGTGGTCACCCCCGCGGCCCTTGGCGATGTCGTGCAGCAGGACCGCAGTGTAAAGCGTCCGGCGGGATGAGATCTGGTCGAAGATGGCGGCGCAGAGCGGGTGATCCTGAGCGAGGTCTCCGCGCTCGATTGCTGCCAGCAAGCCGATCGCGCGGATGGAATGCTCATCCACCGTATAATGGTGGTACATGTCGAACTGCATCTGCGCGACGACGCGTCCGAAGTCCGGCACGAAGCGCCCGAACACCCCGGCCTCGTTCATCCATCGCAGCACCACATCAGGTGCTTTGACATCGGTCAGCACCTCCATAAACAGCGCGTTGGCGCGGGTGTCATTGCGAACATGCTGGTCGATCAACCCTGCGTCCCGGGTGGCGGCACGCATTGCCTCCGGATGGATTTCCAGCCCCTCTCGCGCGGCAATCGCGAACAGCTCCAGCAGCCGGGTCGGATCTTCCTGGAAGAAGTCGTCGCCGGGTATCGACAAACGACCGCGCGAAAGGGTGAAGCCCGCCAGCCGCTTCGGGCGCCGCCGAATCGTGGGAAGCGCGAAACGAAAGCCCTTCTTGCCAAGTTGCTCGTCGAGCTCCGCGAGGAACAGGCCGGTCAGGTCTCCCACCGTCTTGGCATTGATGAAGTAGAATTGCATGAAGCGCTCGACCGCGGATTTTCCCGGCCGGTCGGCGTAGTTCATCATCCGTGCGATATGCGGCTGATGCTCGAAGCCGAGACGCTCCTCGGCGCGGCCCGCGGCGTTGTGGAGATGGCAGCGCACCGCCCACAGGAACCGCTCGGCCCGATCGAAGCGGCGGAATTCGGCAGCGGTGAACAGCCCTGCTCCGACCAGGTCCGATGGGCGTTCCACCCCGTGTACATATTTGCCGATCCAGTAGAGGGTGTGCAGGTCGCGAAGTCCGCCCTTTCCATCCTTCACGTTCGGCTCGACCACGTAGCGGCTGTCGCCCATCTTCACGTGCCGCTCGTCGCGTTCGACAAGCTTGGCGGTTACGAATTCCTTGGCCGTTCCTGCGACGACATCCTTGCGGAAGCGTCGCCCCGCGAGGTCATAGAGACCCTGGTCGCCCCACAGCAGCCGCGACTCCAGGCATGCGGTGCGGATTGTCATGTCCTTCTTGGCGAAGCTGATCATCTGATCCACGGAACGGACGGAATGACCGACCTTCAGCTTCAGGTCCCACAGGATGTGGAGCATCGCCTCGGTCGCCCGCTCCACTTCAGCGGACGGTTCGTCTCCGGTCAGGAACATCAAATCGACATCGCTGAACGGCGCCATTTCGCCGCGACCGGTCCCGCCCATGCCGACGATCGTCAGCGGCCCGCCTAGGGCGATGCTCGCGGTCACTCTCTCGTAGATGATCCGCAGCAATTGATCGTGGAGGAATGCGGTGGAGCGGGCGATGATCCGGCCCGCCGCCGGCTCAGCCTGGAGCCGCCGCGCAATCTCCTCACGCCCGTTCTTCAGCGCCTCACGCAGGATGGCCGTGACGTCCGCAGCGGCGTCCACTGGCACAAGCGAGAGGGCGTCGGAGATGGCGCGGCGATCAATGATCGCGCGTCGGTTGTCGACCGGATCGTGCTGCGTCATGCTCCGTGCTCCGCAGCCAGCGCCTTGATCCGGTACGCCCATTCCAGCGCTTCACGAGGGGTCAGGCTATCCGGATCCAGTTCTGCGATCGCATCCGAGAGCGGGCTCGTTGCTGCCGGAACCTCGGCACTGGCCGCAAACAAAGGCAGGTCGTCGAGACCCGCAGCGATGCCGCCAGTGGCGTCGCGCCCGGCCTCCAGCCGATCGAGGACCGACTTTGCTCGTGTCAGCACCGTCAGCGGAATTCCCGCCAGCTTGGCGACGGCAATGCCGTAGCTCCGATCGGCGGCGCCTTCCCCAAGCTCATGGAGCAGGACCAGGTCGCCCTTCCACTCCCTCGCACGCACGTGATGCAGGGACAGCCGGTCCAGCCTTCCCGCCAGTCGTGTCAGCTCATGATAATGGGTGGCGAACAGGGTGCGGCACTGGATCTCGTCGTGCATTGCCTCAACCACCGCCCAGGCAATGGCCAGCCCG
The DNA here is from genome assembly GCA_045811225.1 of Sphingomicrobium sp. Classification (GTDB taxonomy): domain Bacteria; phylum Pseudomonadota; class Alphaproteobacteria; order Sphingomonadales; family Sphingomonadaceae; genus Sphingomicrobium. The sequence continues at coordinate 7,019 of JBJMUK010000205.1, forward strand.
TCGTAGGTCGACGTCCCGCGCCCGATCTCGTCGAGGACGACCAGGCTGCGCTTGGTGGCTTGCGACAGGATGGCGGCGGTCTCGACCATCTCGACCATGAACGTCGACCGCCCCCGCGCAAGATTGTCGGAGGCGCCCACCCGGCTGAACAAACGATCGACCACGCCGACGCGCACCTTCGATGCCGGAACGAAGCTGCCCGACTGGGCGAGAACAGCAATCAACGCGGCCTGTCGCAGGAACGTCGATTTGCCGCCCATGTTGGGGCCGGTGATCAGCCAGAACCGGTCGGAGGCCCCCAGCGAAACATCGTTCGCGACGAACCGCTCGCCGACGGACGCCAGCGCGCTCTCGACGACCGGGTGCCGGCCTGCGGCGATCTCCAGGCAGGTGTCGTTGCTCAGCTCCGGGCGGCACCAGCCTCCTTCGGCTGCGCGAACAGCATGGCTTGCAGCAACGTCGATCCGCGCAATGGAATCGGCAGTGGCGGAAATGGCGGGGGCAGCGGCCACGACAAAGGCGGTGAGTTCCTCGAGATGCGCTGCTTCGGCGGCGATGGCGTGACCGCCTGCTTCAACGACGCGCGATGCCTCGGAATGAAGCTCGGGGGAGTTGAAGCGAACGACGCCGGCCAGCGTCTGCCGGTGCGTGAACCCGCTATCGGGATTCATCAGTGCCTCTCCGTGCCGCGCCGACACTTCGATATGATAGCCAAGCACCGCATTGTGCCGGATCTTCAGTGACGAGACGCCGGTGGCTTCCCGGTAGCGGTTCTCAAGCGCGGCAATCGCCCGTCGCCCGTCCGAAGACGCGGCCCGTAGGCCATCCAGCGCTTCGTCATAGCCTTCTGCGATGTAGCCGCCCTTCGACGCATCAAGTGGCGGCGAGGCCACCACCGCGCGGACCAGTCTCTCTATCAGCAGTCCGTGGCCTCCCAGGCGCGGAAGTAAGCGTTCGAGCAGCAGGGGACGATCGGCCGCTTCGGCGAGTTCCGATTGCAAGTCGGCAGCCGCAGTCAGGCCGTCACGGATAAGCGCAAGGTCGCGGGGCCCACCCCGCCCTGCGGCAAGCCGAGCCAGCGCTCGTGTGAAATCCGGCATTGCCTTCAGTGACTGGCAAGCTCGCTCGCGCCGAAGCGCATCGGCGTGGAACCAGGCGACGAGCTGCAGCCGTTCCTGGATCTGGGTCGTAGCGGTCAGCGGTGCCGAGATGTCCGCCGCCAGCAGACGGCGCCCCGCGGCAGTGCGGCAACGATCGATTTCGCCAAGCAAGCTTCCGGCAACCTGCCCGCCAGCGGTGCGGCACAGCTCGAGACTTTCGCGACTGGCGGCATCAATCGCCATATGCTCGGATCGCGCTACGCGCCGGGGCGTGTCCAGCAGCAGCCCTGCGCCCTTCTGTGTTGCGTCGAGATATGCGAGCAGGCCGCCGGCCGCAGCCAGTTCCGCCCGTGACGGATCGCCCAGGCCATCAAGCGTCGTGAACCCGAGACGGGCTTTCAGCGCGCGTGCACCGGCAAGGCTGTCGAACCCGCCCTTACCTGCGGTTGTATGAATGCCGGGCACCGAGCTGTCCGCGATTGTCTCGGCAGGGGACAGTCGCGCCAGCTCCGCAGCAAGCTCGCCGGGACCGCAGGCAATCAGTTCGAACCGGCCCGTCGATATGTCGGCAGCGGCAACAGCCCACTCGTCGCCAGCCCGGCCGATCGCGGCAAGCCAGTTTGCGGCACCCGGTTCGAGCAGGTTTTCGTCGGTCAGCGTGCCCGGCGTCACCAGCCTTACGATTGCTCGGTCGACGAGTGCTTTGGACCCGCGTGCCTTGCGCGCCTCCGCGGGACTCTCCGTCTGTTCCGCAATGGCGACCCGGTGACCAGCCCGGATCAGCCGCGCGAGATATGCGTCGGCCGAATGGACCGGGACGCCGCACATGGGGATTGGCTCGCCCTCCGATTCGCCGCGCTTCGTAAGCGCGATATCGAGGCATGCAGCAGCAGCCTTGGCGTCGTCGAAGAACAGTTCGAAGAAGTCGCCCATGCGATAAAAGAGCAGCGCATCCGCCGCCTCATCCTTGAGGCGTCGGTACTGCTGCATCATCGGTGTCGGGGCGTCCGCGCGAGCCATCGGATTCGAGGTAGCGGGATTCTCGCCCCGCGTCATTCGGTGAAAGGCGGCAACGCCAAGGGTGACTCGCGGCGTCTCCCTTGGCTAAGGGCAGCCGGCAGGGAGAGATGAATGTCGGAAAGCACCATCAAATTCTCGGATAGCGAAGCGCTCGAGTTCCATTCACGCGGCCGCCCCGGAAAGATCGAGATCATCGCCTCGAAGCCGATGGCGACTCAGCGCGACCTTAGCCTTGCCTACTCCCCGGGTGTTGCCGTTCCCGTCCGCGCGATCTCCGAAAATCCCGACTGTGCCTATGACTTCACGGCCAAAGGCAATCTCGTCGCCGTCATCTCCAACGGCACCGCCATCCTTGGCCTCGGCAACCTGGGCGCGCTTGCGTCGAAGCCGGTGATGGAGGGCAAGGCCGTCCTGTTCAAGCGCTTCGCCGACGTGGATTCGATCGACATCGAGGTGGCGACCGAAGATCCCCGCCAGTTCATCGACGCCGTCGCCCTGCTTGAGCCGAGCTTCGGAGGCATCAACCTCGAAGACATCGCCGCCCCGGCCTGCTTCCAGATCGAGCAGGAGCTGAAGGAACGGATGAACATCCCGGTGTTTCATGACGACCAGCACGGCACCGCGATCATCAGCGCTGCGGGCCTGATCAACGCATGCTTCATCACCGGGCGTGATCTCGCCAAGATCAAGGTCGTCGTGAACGGCGCCGGGGCTGCCGCGATCGCCTGCACCGAGCTGATGAAGGCGATGGGCGTCCGCGGCGACAACGTTATCATGTGCGACCGGCAGGGCGTGATCCACAAAGGCCGTGATGACCTCGACCAGTGGAAATCCGCTCACGCAGTCGAGACGGACCGGCGTACCCTGGCCGAAGCGCTGGTGGGCGCCGACGTGTTCCTGGGCCTGTCCGCCGCCGGCGCCCTTAAGCCGGAAATGGTCATGGGCATGGGGCCGGAACCGATCATCTTCGCGATGGCCAATCCGGATCCGGAGATCACACCGCCGGATGCGAAGGCGGCACGTCCGGACGCGATCATCGCCACGGGCCGGTCCGACTACCCGAACCAGGTCAACAACGTCCTGGGCTTCCCGTTCATCTTCCGCGGCGCGCTGGACGTCCGCGCCACCAGCATCAACGACGAAATGAAGATTGCTGCCGCGACTGCCCTTGCCGAACTTGCTCGCGAAGCGGTTCCGGAAGAGGTTGCGGCTGCCTATGGCGGCCACACCCACAGCTTCGGTCGCGATTACATCATCCCGGCGCCGTTCGATCCCCGGCTAATGGAAGTCGTCGCGTCGGCCGTCGCCGAAGCCGCCGTTCGTACCGGCGTCGCGCGCAAGCCCATCGAGAATATGGAGCGCTATCGGCAGCAACTGCGCGGGCGGATGAATCCGACCGTCGCGGTCATGAGTCTGGCCTATGAAGCGGCTCGCTCCAATCCCAAGCGCGTCCTGTTCGCGGAAGGCGACGAGCCCAACGTGCTCCGAGCCGCCGTGGCGTTCAAGGAAGCGGGGTACGGAACGCCGGTTCTGGTCGGGCGAGAGGACGTGTACGACCAGTTGAAGGCGCTCGGCGTCGACGATCCCAACGAGTATGAAGTGCTCAATAGTCGCAACTCGCCGCTGGTGGGCCGGGCCGTCGATTACATCTACTCGAAGCATCAGCGTCACGGTCTCCTGCGCCGGGAGATCGAACGCATGGTCAACCAGGACCGTAACTATTTCACGGCAGCGATGCTCGCCCTCGGCGAGGCCGATGCGATGATCACCGGCACCACGCGGCCGTTCAGCCAGTCGCTGAAGCAGGTTCGCCAGGTGATCGACGATGAGGCTGGGGCAACGCCGTTCGGCATCAACATCATCGTCGGGCGCCACCATGCCGTGCTGATGGCTGATACGGCAGTGACCGAAAGGCCCACTGCCGAGCAGCTTGCCTCCATCGCAACGCGGTCTGCCGAGTTCGCTCGGCGCATGGGAATGGAGCCGCGGATCGCGTTCATATCCTACACCACCTTCGGCAACCCACCGGGCATGCACGTGGAGGATCTGCGCGGGGCAGTGAAGATCCTCGACAAGTCTGGGTGCGACTTCGAATATGAAGGCGAAATGGCGCCGGACGTCGCGCTCAACTTCGATGCGCAGCGCCGCTTTTACCCGTTCAGCCGCCTCAGCGGGCCGGCTAACGTGCTGGTCATGCCGGGACTGCAATCGGCGAACCTGTCGGCCAAGCTGCTTCGGGAACTGGGCGGTGAAAGCGTGCTTGGTCCGTACATCCTGGGCCTGGAGCTACCCGTGCAGATCGCGCCGATGACGGCCAGCGCTTCGGACCTGGTGACACTGGCCGTGATGGCGGCGGGAAGCCCCAGCGGCCGCCGCTCCTAGATCCGTTCGACCGAGCTGACGACATCCGCGTCGCGGAGCGCGGCGATGATGGCGTGAAGGTGCGCGAGATCGTGCACCTCGATATCGACGTGGAAGGTGTGGAAGCCCCCGTCGCGATGTACCAGCTGCAGGTTGATGATGTTCGCGCCCTTTGTGCCGAGCGTTCCGGACAGGGCGCCAAGCGCGCCGGGGATGTCGCGGATGATGACGCAGAGCCGCGCGGCGCCGCCGTCCGAACCCTCACCCCAGG
>JBJMUK010000206.1:0-8880 GCA_045811225.1 Sphingomicrobium sp.
GTGCAGCGCCCGGTCTTTTTTTTTGCCCGCCGTTGATCGCCGGGCTTAAGGTTGAACCTGTATCGCGCACGAATGAGCTGCGGATGGAGACCGGCCGGTGAATGATCCCGTCGAAGTCGTAATTCTGGGTGGCGGCACCGCCGGTTGGATGGCGGCCGCAGCCCTGTCGGCGCTACTCCCGCCCAGTCGCTGCACCATCCGCCTCGTGGAGTCTGACGAGATCGGAATCGTGGGGGTCGGCGAAGCAACGCTCCCGCACATGAAGAATTTCAACGATCTGGTCGGGATCGATGAAGCCGAGATGATGCGCCGGACCAAGGCGACGTTTAAACTCGGTATCGAGTTCCGCGACTGGGGATTTAAGGGCTCATCCTACGTCCACCCGTTCGGCATTCACGGGCGCGCGGAAACCAGCTTGGGCTTCCATCAAAAATGGGTCCGCGCCTTGCACGCTGGCCATGAATTCGACCTTGAAGCTTTGTCATTCGCCATCGCCGCAAGCCGCGCCAACCGCTTCGACTTTCCGTCAAGTGGCGTGTCGAACATCGCGTCGACCTACAGCTACGCCTATCACTTCGACGCCAGCCTTTATGCCGCATTCCTCCGCGAGTTCGTAGAGCGCCGCGGCGTTCGCAGGATCGAAGGCAAGGTCCAGAGCGTGGCTCGACATCAGACGAGCGGCGCGGTGGAGTCACTGACGCTTGAATCGGGCGCAGTGATTGCCGGCGACTTCTTCATCGACTGCTCCGGCTTTCGGTCGCTGCTTCTTGGGGATGCTCTCGACGTTGCATGGGACGATTGGAGCAAGTGGCTGCCCTGCGATCGCGCGTGGGCGGTTCCCTCGGCCAATGTCGGGGAGATCACGCCATACACGCGTTCGACCGCGCTGGAAGCAGGGTGGCAGTGGCGCATCCCGCTTCAGCATCGCACCGGCAACGGTTACGTCTTTTCGACCGGCTTCACGTCGGAGGAACAGGCCCGCGAGGCGCTGCTCAACAACCTCGAAGGTGATGCGCTGGCGGAACCCCGCCTGCTTCGGTTCAAGGCCGGTCGCAGGGTCCGTTCGTGGGAGAAGAACGTCCTTGCGCTTGGCCTGTCGAGCGGGTTCCTGGAGCCGCTGGAATCGACCAGCATTTACCTCGTCCAGATCGCGCTGATGCAGCTTCTGCCTTTGTTCCCGGACCGGAACATGGATCCGGCGCTGGCCGGCGAGTTCAACCGGCGGATGGATCTGGAATATGAGCGCATCCGCGACTTCCTGATCCTCCACTACCACCTGACCAGCCGCGACGACTCCGAACTCTGGCGTTACTGCAAGGCCATGGAGGTTCCGGAATCCCTCACTGCCAAGATGCAGCTTTTCCGCCACCGTGGCCATATCGAGCGGTATCGCGACGGCCTGTTCACTCCGCCAAGCTGGCTTAGCGTCTTCGTCGGCCAGGGCATGGTGCCCGAGCATCATCACCCATCCCTTAACAATGTCCCGCTGGATCGGCTCGTCGAGGAGCTTGAGGCATTGCAGGAAGAGATTGGCGACCGCGTGCAGGAAATGCCCAAGCATGATGCCGTGATCGCCCGATATTCCGCCGAGGCACCGACAGGTGCGGGTGATTCCTTCGGCTTCGGGATGATCTCGTGACCGAAACTGTTCGCCGGGTCCTGATCGTTGGACGCGACGCCCAGGCGTGGCTCATTGCCCTTGCCCTGCAGCGTGCGTTCGGCGCTTCCGGGCTCATCGTGGAAGTGGTGGAACTTCCCTCTCTGGTCGCCGCGTCCGACGTCCTCGCGGCACTTCCTTCGCTGCAATCCTTTCACAAGATCATCGACCTGGATGAAGGCGCAGTCGTAACAGCGGCGCGTGCGGTCCCGATGGCCGGCCAGCGTTTCTCTGACTGGGGCGTGGCGCCCTTCATCCAGGCTTATGACAGCGCCGCCGCGCCCGGTGCGGCGCTGCAGTTCGCCCAGCTGTGGGTCAAGGCGCACCAGAAAGGCATGCCCGTCCCGTTTGAGGAGTTTTCCTTCGGCGCGATGGCCGCACGCCTGTCGCGCGTTCCGTCGGAGAGCGACGATCCCGCGGGACTTGGAGCGACCTTCGGCTACAATCTGGAGGCATCCGCTTATGCCCTGCTGCTGAAGGCCTTCGCCGTTCGGCGCGGCGTCAATCTGCTGGCGGGAACCTTGAGCGACATCAAGGTCGAAGACGGGCGCATCGCGGCGGTCACACTGAGTAGTGGTCAGCAAGTTGCGGCGGACCTGTTCATCGATGCTTCGGGGAGCGAAGGCACGCTGATCAGGCAACTGCCCGGCGATGGCTTCGAGAGCTGGTCGGATCTCCTTCCCTGTGACCGGTTGCTGTCGGCAAGCACGAGCAGGCTCGAGAATCTTCCCGCGTTCAGCGAGATCAGGGCGAACAAGGCCGGCTGGACAGGCCTGTACCCGCTGCAGGACCGGACAGCGATCCTGGCCGTATTCAAATCGGATTTCGCGTCGCCGCAGGATGTGCTTGCATCCCTCTCAAGCGTCACGCCCGGCCCAATCCAAGGCGATCCGGTCTTGAGCGAGCTTAAGCCGGGGGTTCGCAACGCACCATGGATTGGAAACTGCGTTTCGGTCGGAGACGCCGCCGCGGTCCTTGATCCTCTCGACGCGCTCCACCTTCACATGGCGCATGTCTGCGTGTCCAACCTGATCAACTTCTGGCCTGTGTCTCCTGCGATGGGTTCGGAGGCCAAAGAGTATAATCGCAACGTGCGTCTGCACGCCGCCAACCTGCGCGACTTCGAAAGCGCGCACTACAAGCTGAACAAGCGCGAAGGTGAGCCCTTCTGGGACGCTGCCCGCGATCGTGCCGTAAGCCCGGGCCTGGAACAGAAGCTGCTGATGTTCCGGAAGCGCGGGCTCAACGTCCTTTTCGATGAGGAAACGTTCGACGAGCACAGCTGGACTTCGATGTTCCTTGGCCACGGGCTCATGCCTGAAAGCTATGATCCACGCGTGGACCTGCTCGCCGAACAGGATCATATTGAAACAATTCAAGCGCGTCTTCGACAGATCGGCGCGCTTGTGCCAACGCTCCCGACCGTCGACTCTTTCGTGTCGGCCACGAGTATCCCCGTAAAGGCCCCGGCGACCGCATCATGACCGATAAATCAGTACGCAACATCGTAATCGTCGGCGGGGGCACCGCGGGGTGGATGGCCGCCGCTGCGCTTGCCAAGATCCTCGGGACCCAGACGCGCAACATCACCCTCATCGAGTCAGAAGAGATCGGGACGGTGGGGGTCGGCGAAGCGACTATTCCCGCGATCATCCTGTTCAACAAGATGCTGGAGATCGACGAAGACGAGTTCGTTCGCGCGACCCACGCGACGTTCAAGCTGGGCATCGATTTCGTGAACTGGCGTAAGCTGGGCCACCGTTACTTCCACCAGTTCGGGCTGATCGGTGCCGAGCTGAAAAACGGCGTCTCCTTCACGCACTATTGGATGCGCTGGCGAAACATGGGCGGCGAACCCGACGTCATGAAGTTCAGCGCGGAGGCCCAGGCCGCGAAGGAAGGCCGTTTCGGCAAGCCGCCGCCTCGGGGCGGGCGCAACGTTCCAAACGTCAATTACGCATATCAGTTCGACGCTTCGACCTACGCCGCTTACCTGCGCAAGTATTCTGAGCAGCGGGGTGTCGTCCGCAAGGAAGGGCGGATCGTCGAGGTCCAGCAGCATCCTGAAACGGGGTTCATCCAGTCGGTCGAACTGGCAGACGGCAGCCGGATCGAAGGGGACCTGTTCATCGACTGCTCCGGCTTCCGCGGGCTGCTGATCGAACAAACGTTGAAGGCGGGCTTCGAAGATTGGAGCCATTGGCTTCCGAACGACCGCGCCGTCGCAGTACCATGTGCGAAGCAGGGCGACCCCAGCCCATTCACCGGATCCACGGCGCGCGAATCAGGCTGGCAGTGGCGCATCCCCCTGCAGCATCGCACGGGCAACGGTTACGTTTACTCCAGCAACTTCATCTCGGACGATGAGGCGGCGGCGAAGGTTGTCGAAAACCTGGATGGGGAGCCGCTTGCGGACCCGCGCCTGGTCCGCTTCGTGGCGGGCAAGCGAAAGGCTGCGTGGAGCAAGAATTGCATTGCGCTGGGCCTTTCGAGCGGGTTCCTCGAGCCGCTGGAGTCAACGAGCATCCACCTGATTCAGGTCGGGATCATGCGCATCTTCGCGTTCTTCCCGGACATGGATTTCGATCCGTTGCTCGCCAAGCGGTACAATGACGAGATGGACCTGCTCTACGACGGGATCCGCGATTTTATCATCGCCCACTACAAGGTTACCGAACGCGACGACACGCCTTACTGGGATTACTGTCGGAACATGAGCATCCCGGCGAGCCTGGAGCATAAGCTCGAGCTGTTCCGTCTGCGCGGCGAAGTGGTTCCGGACCCAAGAGCATTGTTCACCGAAGCGAGTTGGTTCGCCGTTCTTTTTGGGCAGGGGCTTGAGCCTGAAGGATACCACCCCGTGGCTGACTCGCTGCCTGAGACCGAGCTCGTGAACAATCTGACGCGCATCCGGGAGTTGATCCGAGAGCGCGTCAATGAGCTGCCAAGCCACGGCGACTACCTGCGGCACGTCGCCGCAGGCCCGCGCACAACGACCTTCGCGTAAGCTTCGCGTGTCCGGAAGCGTCTATGCGGGGGTCGAGCTGGGCGGCACTAAATGCGTGCTCACGCTCGCCTCGTCCAAGGATGAGCAGCTTGCAAGCGAGGTCGTGCCAACGACCATGCCCGACGAGACGGTGGGCCGGATCGAGCAGATCCTTGTCGACTGGCAGCGGCAACAAGCACTGAAGTCGCTTGGGATTGCAAGCTTCGGACCGGTTGACCTGGACCCAGCCTCCCCGACTTACGGATTCATCACCACGACCTCGAAAGTGGGATGGGGCGGGACCGACGTCGCGCAGCGCTTGAAGCAGGCACTCAACGTCCCCACCGCCTTCGATACCGATGTGAACGGCGCTGCCTTCGCGGAGATACGCTGGGGCGCAGGGCAGGGCATGCAGGATTTCGCCTACATAACGGTCGGCACCGGCGTTGGCGTCGGCCTCATCGCCAATGGCCTGGCCATGCGGGGGTTCATGCACTGCGAGCTCGGCCACATCCGCGTTACTCGCCTGCCGGGCGCCGACTGGCCCGGGGCCTGCCGCTTCCATGGCGACTGTGTTGAGGGGCTGGCTTCCGGCGGTGCGCTGGCCGCACGGTTCGGAGGGCATCCGCTGGACCAGCTTGGCGAGGACGATCCGGTATGGAGCGAAGTCGCGCATACGATCGCCCAGCTGTGCCACACCATCGCCTGCACCGCAGCACCGCGCGCCATCGCGATCGGCGGAGGCGTGCTGGAAAGGCAGCCGCACCTGCTGAGGCGAATTCAGCCGATGCTGGAAGAAAGCCTGAATGGTTATCTCGACCTGCCCGCTAATTTCATCCGGGCGCCCGGCCTTGGCGCTAAAGCTGGACCACTTGGGTCGATCGCGTTGGCAATGGACGCCGTCGCCTAAGCGCCGACCAGGGCGCGTCCGCCGTCGGACTGCAGAGTTTCGCCCGGCTCCAGCAACAGGCACTCACCGGGGCCGGCCTCGTCAGTCTCCGAGCGCATGCTCCCTTCCAGCGGCATCACCCAGCGGCGCTGGTTCTGGAACAGGCGGGGTGCTTCATTACCCTGCGCGACATGCACCAGGCTGAAATGCGGGTCCTGCACGAGCACGCGGGTATTCGCGGGATCGACCCGCTGCGCGAGATGCTCCGGATACGGGATCGGCAAAGCGACTGCGAGCCCATCATCGAGGTGGAGTTCGCGGGGCCGCCCGTAATCGTAAAGTCGGTAGGTCACGCCCTCGTTCTGCTGAAACTCCAGCAGCGAGATGCCAGCCCCCACCGCGTGGATGGTCCCGGCCGGAACGAACAGGAAGTCGCCAGCAGAGACGGGCCGCCAGTTCATCAGTTGCTCGATCGATCCATCCACTGCGGCGTCGTGCAACTCTTCCTTCGACGCGTCGCGAGTCAGGCCCAGCCCGAGCGTCGCGCCCGGCTCCGCGTCCAGGATGTACCAACATTCCGTCTTGCCGTTGGCAACGCCGCGCTTGCGGGCCTGCTCGTCGTTCGGGTGGACCTGGATGGACAGGCGTTCGCTGGTGAAAAGATATTTGACCAGCAGCGGCAGCGGATCCGGGGACGTGAACCAGACTTCCCCGATCTTCTGGCCGGGGGAAGGAAAGGGCGCGGGCAGGTACGTGCAGCCCCAAGGCTTTTCAACGAATTCGCGGTTGAGCTTCATCAGGGTTCCAGCCCTTACAACCGATCCGACAGCGAGCATACCTCGGGGCGCAGCGGTCCAAGCCGGGTCACTCCCTTTGCATCGAACAGCACATGCTGCTGAACGTCGGCGGTGAAGCGCGGCCATGCGGGGACGCCCGCTCCGTTGGGGTCCCCGGTTTTCACGAAGTTCAGCCAATAGGGCTTGAGCGAAAGACCAGGCGCGAATTGCTGATCGCCGAATGCATAGGCAATCTCTGCCGAGTGCCGGGTCAACCCACCGCCAGGAGCGGAATCGAATTCATAGTGCCAGACCTTCGCGCCGCGTGCCGCAAGCAGCTTCGCGACGTTCACTGTGGGGCAGCGGAAGGTGACGTCGGTTCCGATCTGATCGTCCAGATTGCCCATGCGGGGATCAGTCCCGGGGCCGCGTTCGTAGAAGGCGCGCGCCTCCACAGCGCGGCCTTCGAACGCCTTGGCGATGAGGGCGTCGCGGTGCGTCCGATCGACGCCGAACTCGATCTTGTTCGTGCCCGCGATGACGGAACGAAGCGGCGCCTGTTTGAGCAAGCTCGTCGGGCTTGCAGTGAATAGCTTGCCGTCGATGGTCGTCCGAAGCCAGGTCATGCTGTCGGATTCCAGCGCATCGTCGTGCAGTTTCAGATCGACGGCGAGCAAGGCCGGCACGGACATTCGGCGCATCTTGGAAATGTCGCCGCCTGCGCCGAGCAGGGCGTCCGCCTGATCGCCCAGGCGCTCCGCGTCTTCCAGGCTGCGGTAGGGCAGGCCGAAGCCCGGCGTCCCGCTTTCCATGATGGCCTTCTGGAAGATGTTGCTTGCGGCAGGTGCAGCCAGCAGCAAGCTGACGTCCTGCGATCCCGCGGACTCGCCGGCGATGGTCACATTGTTCGGATCGCCGCCGAACTTTGCGATGTTGCGCTTCACCCATTCGAGCGCCGCGACCTGGTCCATGATCCCGTAATTGCCTGATCCGCCCTGTTCGGCGGTCAGCTTGCGATGCGACAGGAAGCCGAAAATCCCGAGGCGGTAGCGAACGCCGACCAGCACCACCTCCTTGCCGAGGTCGCTGAGGATGGTGTCGTTCGGGCCGCCCGCCCGATTGCTGCCGCCGTGAATCCACACCAATACCGGACGCTTGCCAGCCACCGCCGGGGTGCGCACATCGAGCGTCAGGCAGTCTTCGCGGCCAATGTTAAAGTCGCCCTTGTTCCAGCCCTGGTCGTTCTGCACGCAGGACGCCGGCTGGTCGATGGAGTCACGGACGCCCTTCCAGGGCGTGACCGGCTGTGGCGGCTTCCAGCGGAGATTGTCGACCGGCGGAGCGGCGAATGGAATGCCGCGGAACATGATACCCCCGCCCTCGAAAGCTTTCCCGCGGACAGCGCCTCCATCGACACTCACTACCTGCCCCGCGGCAGGCACCGCAGCCATGGTCAACACGCCCGCAAGCCACCGGAACTTCAACTTCATGCGCCCTCGTCTCCAACGATCCGGCGAGCATGTTAGCGCTAAAAAGCTGCCTTGTGCGAGCCTGCTTTCACTGCCAGTTTGCGCGCCAGTTGAGGGAGGGGATCAATAATGCAGCAACAGCGTGAATCCGCGGGGGTGACTAGCGCCTACGCCCTGGTGACCTGTCTGTTTTTCGCTTGGGGCTTCATTACATCGCTGATCGATCCGCTCGTTGCCGCGGTGAAGGGCATCTTCAGCCTCAGCGATCTGCAGGCCCAGCTCAGCGCCTCCGCCTTTTTCATCGCTTACGGCGTGATGAGCTTCCCGGCCGCGGTCCTGCTTTCCAGGCGGAAGGCCGTTCAGACCGTATTGATCGCTCTGGCAATGATGGTCGCCGGCTGCATGCTGATGCTGTGGGCCGCGAACATTGCGCAATATACGATCGTGCTCGCGGGACTGTTCGTGCTGGCGAGCGGGATCACGATCCTGCAGGTCGCGGCCAATCCGCTCGCGGCCGCTCTCGGTTCCCCGGAGCGCAGCCACTTCCGACTGACGTTCAGCCAGGCTTTCAACAGCTTCGGCACCTTCATCGGTCCGTACCTCGGCGCCGTTCTCTTCCTGAAGGGCGTCGAAGTGAAGGAAGGTACTGCGATCACTGAAGAGGTGCGCAACGCATCCCTCGCCGGCATCGATCGTGCCTTCTTCTGGATCGCCGGGCTGATCATCCTGATTGGGGTGCTGATCTGGGCCGGCCGGAAATTGATTTCCGCCGCAGCCGCCAACGAGGGCAAGCAGCCGCTCGGAATGGGCGCGGCATTCGCAGACGCTTTCTCTTCCCGTTGGGCGCTGTTCGGCGGCCTCGCCATCTTCCTTTATGTCGGTGCGGAAGTGGCGATCGGCACGCAGATGGCATTGTTCCTCAACAGCGATTCCGTGTGGGGTATCCCGCTCCAGGATGCAGGCAAATGGGTCAGCATGTACTGGGGCGGCGCAATGGTCGGCCGACTGATTGGATCGGGCCTGCTGACGCGTGTTCCGGCGCCGCGCTTGCTCGCGGCCTTCACAGGAATCGCCTGCGCCTTGTGCCTGTTCGTCTTCGCGGT
>JBJMUK010000207.1:0-7074 GCA_045811225.1 Sphingomicrobium sp.
CGCTTTCGTCGACATGCGCGGACAGCTGCGGCCGCAGCCACTCCGGAACTGTCCCGGGGGCGGCAATCTCTTCCCCGTCGTGAATGGGGTCAGGTCCGCGCGGCTCCCCGAACAATGCCGCAAGCTCCGGCTCCTCAGCCAGCAGGGACAGGGCGGCGCTGCGCCCGCTCGCCGGGATGTCGGCACACCGCCGGATCGCTCGATAGGCGAGTTCCCGCACCGCGCGACGGTCCTTTGACCCCGCATAGCGCCGCGTCTTGAAATAACTGCTGACGATCGAGTCCGCTGGCGGACCGTCATTCCGCGCCGATGCAACGACCTGATCGAGGATCTCGATCGCCGCCTGCAGCCTTGCCGCCGGCGTCATTGACTATCGCGTCGGATAGTTTGGTGCTTCGCGGGTGATTGCAACGTCGTGGACATGGCTTTCCGACAGGCCCGCGTTGGTAATCCGAACGAAGCGCGCGCGCTGCTGCAGGTCGGTAATGGTCGGCGAACCGGTATAGCCCATGGCCGCCTTCACTCCGCCAACGAGCTGGTGGATGATCTCGCGCACAGGACCCTTGAACGGCACCTGTCCTTCGATCCCTTCCGGAACCAGCTTCAGGTGGTCCTTGATGTCCTGCTGGAAGTAGCGGTCGGCCGATCCCCGGGCCATCGCGCCAACGGAACCCATGCCACGATAGCTCTTGTAAGCACGTCCCTGGTACAGGAACGTGTCCCCCGGGGCTTCGGCCGTCCCCGCCAGCAGCGACCCGACCATGACGGCCGAGGCACCGGCGGCAAGCGCCTTCGCAATGTCACCGCTGGTCCGGATGCCGCCGTCGGCAATCACTGGAACGCCTGTGCCTTCCGCTGCCCGCGCTGCGGCCATCACTGCGGTGAGCTGTGGAACTCCGACGCCGGCGACGATGCGGGTGGTGCAAATCGAGCCCGGACCGATCCCAACCTTGATTGCGTCGGCACCCGCATCAATGAGCGCCCGGGTCGCTTCGGCCGTCGCAACGTTGCCGGCAATGACCTGCACGCTGTTGGACAGGCTCTTCACCCGCGCGAGCGCTTTAGAGACCTCGGTATTGTGGCCATGGGCCGTGTCGAGCACGATGCAATCGCATCCTGCCTCGATCAGCGCTTCCGAACGCGCAAATCCCGCATCCCCCACAGTGGTCGCAGCGGCCACGCGCAGCCGGCCTTCGGCATCCTTCGTGGCGTTCGGTGTCGCAACCGCCTTTTCGATGTCCTTCACCGTGATCAGGCCGACGCATCGGTTATAATCATCCACCACCAGCAGCTTTTCGATGCGCCGCTGGTGCAGGATACGGCGGGCCTCGTCTTGGCTGGTACCCAGCGGAACCGTGGCCAAATTCTCTTTGGTCATCAATTCGGACACGGGCTGACGCGGGTTTTCGGCGAAGCGGACGTCACGATTAGTGAGAATGCCGCACAATTCCCCCGTTTCCTGGACGATGGGGATTCCGCTGATCCGGTTGGTCTTCATCAGCTCCAACGCATCCGCGAGCGTCTCGGTCGGAGTCATGGTGATCGGATTGACGACCATCCCGCTTTCGAAGCGCTTCACTGCACGGACCGCCGCGGCCTGCTCCTCAATGCCGAGGTTGCGGTGCAGAACGCCAATGCCACCGAGCTGCGCCAGGGCAATCGCCATGTCGGCCTCGGTCACGGTGTCCATCGCCGACGACAGGATCGGAATGTTTAGAGGAATCTCGCGCGTCAGTTGAGTGCGCGTCTCGGCCTGACTTGGAAGCACGCTGGATTCCAGCGGCTGCAGGAGGACGTCGTCGAAAGTGAGGCCCAGCGGAATATCGGGCCAGGCGGGGGAAGCTTGGGAATGGTCAGCCATATCGGCCCATGACAGGCGAAGAGCGATTCGCCAAGTGGGGCCTATCGCGAACGGCGCTCGATTAGTCGCCTTGCCGCCTCGACATGCATTCGCTCCACCATCTCACCCTCGAACCGCTCCGCACCGCCGGTTGCGGCTTCGATCAGCCGTTCCGCCCTGGCGATCTCGTCGTCGGTTGGCGCAAAGACCGTGTGACACGGCAGTATCTGCCTCGGGTGTATCAGGCTTTTGCCGTCAAAGCCCAGCATCCGACCTTCGGCGCATTCAGCCTTCAGTCCCGCTTCGTCCTCAAGACCGTTGAACACCCCGTCGAAGACCCGAACCCCGCTTGCCCGAGCCGCAAGAATGACCATGGAAAGCGCGGTTCGTAGCGGTTCCCGACCACCGGTCCTTGGAAGCCGAAGGTCAGCCATGAGATCGTTCGTGCCGACCAGCAGGGCGGCACTGACAGAAGCGATTTCCCGAGCCGCAAAGAGGCCGCCAGCCGTCTCGATCATCGCGATCAACGGTTTGCCGGCAGCCTGCCCGACCGTCGCGGCTTCGTCCGCGCTGGTCGTGCGCGGGAGCACGATGAAATCCGATCCCGATGCAGAAACAGCCTCGACATCCGCGTCGTGCTCCGGCTCCCCGCTCCCGTTGACCCGGATGGCCAGCAGGCAGGGCCAGGGGCCTGCCGCGGCCTGAACCGCCGCTCCTCTGGCATCCTTCTTGTGCTCGGACTTCACTGCATCCTCGAGATCGAGAATGACGAGGTCCGCCCCGGCCTCCCGGGCTTTCTCGATCGCGCGCGGGTTGGACGCGGGCAGGAACAGTAACGACCGTGTGCCGAACAGCTTTGCCGTCACGTCGATTTTCCTTCCGCTTGCGTGGCAGTCGTTCCATCATGCGCCACAGAGGACGACCGGGGGAAGACCATGTTGACGTATCTGATGTTCACCATTGCGCTACTGGCGCTGTTCTTCGTCATGACTGGCGTGAAGATCGTTCACCAGGGCTACCGCTATACTATCGAACATTTTGGACGGTTCACGCGGGTTGCGCAGCCGGGGTTCAACTTCGTCCCGCCGTTCTTCTATCGCGTTGGCCGCAAGATCAACATGATGGAGCAGGTTCTGGATATTCCGGGCCAGGAGATCATCACCAAGGACAATGCGATGGTCGCGGTCGACGGCGTGGTGTTCTTCCAGGTGCTTGATGCCGCCAAGGCAGCTTACGAGGTCAGCGATCTCTACATGGCGATCATGGCGCTTTCGACGACGAACCTGCGCACAGTGATGGGATCGATGGATCTCGATGAGACTCTGTCGAAGCGCGACGAGATCAACGCGCGCCTGCTCGCCGTCGTCGATCATGCCACGGAAGCTTGGGGCGTGAAGATTACGCGCGTGGAGCTCAAGGACATTCGGCCGCCGTCGGACATCGTCAACGCCATGACCCGCCAGATGAAGGCTGAGCGCGAGAAGCGCGCGGCAATCCTCGAATCGGAAGGAATGCGTGCTTCGGAAATCCTCCGCGCCGAAGGCGAGAAGCAGGCCAAGATCCTGCAGGCGGAGGGCCTCAAGGAAGCCGCGTTCCGCGAAGCCGAGGCTCGCGAGCGCGCGGCCGAAGCCGAGGCGAACGCCACCAAATCAGTCAGTGACGCCATCGAAGGCGGAAGCACCCAGGCCATCAACTATTTCGTAGCTCAGAAATATGTGGAGGCGCTTGGTAAGTTCGCTACGTCGCCGAACGCCAAGACAATCCTGTTCCCGGTCGAAGCAACGCAACTGATGGGGACACTCGGCGGCATCGGCGAACTGGCTCGCGAAGTCTTTAGTGGCAATTCTGCTCCGGCCGGGTCCACTCCAAAGTCCAAGGCGACGGCCAGCCGCGGTGCGCCGGCGGTACTTCCCGGCGTTCCCCGGGTTGAAGGCTGATGCTGGAGGGGCTCGATCCCGGCTGGCTTTGGACCATCGGCGGTGTGCTGCTGCTGGTCGCGGAGATCATCGCGCCTGGGTTTTTCCTAGTCTTCATCGGCGCGGCAGCGATTGCGACTGGCGCCTTCACTCTGTTGTTCGACCTAGGCACAGCCGCGCAGCTTGCTCTGTTCGCCGTCTACGCCCTGCTTGCCGTGCTCGCGGGCCGCAAAGTTTATGCAAATCAGGACGTGGACAGCAGCGACCCGCTGCTCAATGACCGCTCCGGCCGACTGATCGGCAAGAGCGTCGTGGTCGTCAGTGCGGTCGACGAACATGGCGGGCGGGTCAAAGTGGGCGACAGCGAATGGAGCGCGCGCGGCGGTCCTGCCCAAGCGGGGCAACGGGTACGGATCGTTGGTGTCGAAGGAAATTGCCTGAAGGTTGAGCCAGAAGGCCTGCTGGCAAGCGCGTCACGCTAGTTTACGGAGTGAGTTGATGTCTCAGTTCAGATTGTCCCGGCGCACCCTGTTGGCGGGGAGCGCGGCGTTTGCCTGCGCCCCTGCCGTGGCCAAGACATCGCCCACTCCCACCGGTGACTCGGGCGTCGAGAAGATGCTCGAGCGGATGGCCGAGCAGCTGCTCGTTGAATATCCGGAGAATGCCAGCGCGCTTGGGCTCGACACCGGCCAACGTGCGCCGCTCAAGTCTCGGCTGATGGATCGCTCCCTTGCTGGAGTCCGAGCGGAACAGGCCGCTGCCGCCAAGCGCCTGGCGCAACTGAAAGCCGTGAATTCCGCGGCCCTGTCACCGGCTGCTCGGACAAACCTGGCCGTCGCGCTCTATGCTCATGAAGTTGCGGTCGAGGGCGCCCGCTTCCCCTACGGCGACGTTGCCATCCTCAACAACTTCGTATCCTACCGGAACTCGCCCTACGTGGTGACGCAGAATGTCGGCGCTTATTACGAAGTGCCAGATTTCCTTGATACTTATCACAAGATCGAGAACCGAGCCGACGCCGAGGCCTATCTTTCGCGCGTCGCGGCCTTCGCTGCTTCCCTGGACGGGGAAAACGGCCGTATCCGTCACGATACTGCCCTGGGGGTCGTCCCACCTGCCTTCCTGCTCGACAAGGCGATCACCCAGCTGCAGTCGCTCCGCGCGCGCGGCTTCGGCGAGTGGGGAATCGTCACCTCTCTTGCACTCCGGACCAAGGCGATCCCCGGCAATTGGTCCGAGCGGGCAGAACGCCTCGTTCATGACAGCGTCGCTCCCGCGATCGACCGGCAAATCGCAGAATTGACCCGCCAGCGGAGTCGCGCCCGCAACATCGCAGGTGTTTGGCGGCAACCCGACGGCGAAGCTTATTATGCCTGGGCACTGCGCGCTTCAACCACGACGCGGATCAGCCCTGACGAAGTGCACCAGCTGGGGCTCGATCTGGTTTCCAGTCTCGGTGCCCAGATGGACACGATCCTACGCAAACAGGGTCTGACGCAAGGTAGCGTCGGGGACAGGCTAACGGCGCTGGGCAAGGACCCGCGCTACCTGTTCCCGAACACCGATCCCGGCCGTGCGGAATTGCTGGAATATGTGAATGGAAGGGTCGCCGACATGCGAACCCGGCTCCCCCGCGCGTTCAACACCTTGGTGCCCGGCAAGCTGGTCGTGAAACACGTTCCTCCGGAAATCGAGGCGGGCGCCCCCGGCGGCTATGCTGCGGCAGGGTCAGTGGATGGGTCGGTGCCTGGTTATTACTACATCAACCTGCGCGACACGGCCGACAATCCGAAATGGGCCCTGCCGAGCCTGACCTATCACGAGGGCATTCCGGGCCACATCTGGCAAGGCGAATATAGCTACAAGCTGCCGCTCATCCGCACCTTGCTCGCATTCAATGCTTATTCCGAGGGCTGGGCGCTCTACGCCGAACAGCTTGCCGACGAGCTTGGCGCCTACGAAGGCGATGATCTTGGCCGCCTCGGCTACCTTCAGTCGATCGCGTTCCGCGCCTGCCGGCTGGTCGTCGATACTGGACTGCATGCGAAACGCTGGAGCCGGGAGGACGCGATCCGATGGTTCGTAGCTGCCAACGGATCAACGGAGTCCTCGGTGCGAAGCGAGGTCGACCGCTATTGTTCCTGGCCCGGCCAGGCCTGCGGATACGAGATGGGGCACCAGCAGATCAATCGGCTGCGGCAGAAGGCTCAAGCGGAGCTGGCGGCGCGCTACGACATCAAGGCATTCAACGATGCCGTCGTGCTGGGCGGCAACGTTCCGCTCGACGTGCTCGGCACCAACATCGACGAATATATCGGTAAGGCTCGCTCCTAGGGGAGCGACGCCAGATCCGGTTCGATGAAGTTGCGCCGCGCTTCCACGGAGAAGAGGCGCTCACGAGAGTAGAAGCGAAGCGGCCAGTCCCGCCAGCCCATTGGAGAGAGCAGCAGCTCGTTCACAAGCCTATGAAGTGGTTCGCGCAGGTCCGCTTCGAGGAGGAACAGTCGCACGCCGTGGAGGAACACGCGCGTGATCGTTTCATGATAGCCCTCCGTGTCGTCGTTCACGCCGCCGACACTCTCGTTGTAGCTTCGGATGATGCCCGGCAGTTCCGTATCGATTGCGATGTCGGCTCGCTGGGTCAGGAGGTAGGTGGTGGCTGCCAGGTGCGCCTCGTGCGTCCACTCCGGCTTCGGGAGCGTACGCGCTAACAAGCCTTCACCGATGTGGATGACTTCCGCATCGTCCGAGAACAGCCGTGGCGCGTTGTCGCTCACGCCGATGTTTCGGCGGCATAAAGCTGCGCCCACAGCCTGGGGTCCTCCTCGGCCTGCTTGTGCACATTCGGCACGGCGATCGCGGCGGATGGGTCCAGTTCAACCCTCAGGAATCGAGCCACGGCAAGCACCGCTTCGGCGGGCTGCTCCAGAATCTCCTCATACCAGAGGGTCAATGGCTGCAACCCCGCGGACCCGAACAGCTGGTTCCACATGGCATCCTCCTGATCGAGAAGGGTCCGGGCATGCTCGACGGCCTTGGCGGAGAATTCGACTCGTACGCCCTCCTCGCCCTCCTGCTCCTTGCGCCAGACACCCGACAATGCAGCGCGTGCATAGGATATTGCGTGCGCTGCACGGTCCCGTCGCCTGAGGCGGATCGCGAAGGCTTCCCGGCTGCTCGGCAGCGTCGCGGCCATGACCTGCCCGAAAAGCTCCGGATTCCGCTGGTGCAACTCCCGCATTTGCGTCGGGAAGCATTTGATACCGAACACGCCGTTGGGGGATGTGCGGCGCTGCAGGTCAGATCTCCACTGAGCCA
>JBJMUK010000208.1:0-4726 GCA_045811225.1 Sphingomicrobium sp.
TCTTCGCGGCCGTAAGGCGAAAGCTTCGCGAGCGACCGGATGCCCAGCATATTACGTTGTCCACTGGTGAGATGTAGCACGGAGGCAAGTCAGAACCTCGGCATTTTTCCCGTCGCAAGCATCGTCGTCCTCTCAGCGAGGCGCGTAAGCGGCAGGGCTCAACCAGTAAGCAGAAGGCCCGTTCAGAGTCGCAACGGGAGGTTCGACCGTAACCGTGAGGCGCAACTGTTCAAATTCGACAATCGCTTCATAACTTGCAGCGAGCTGGGCGTGGATAGCAGCAATCCGAGGTTCGGTTGCCAGCTTAGCTAAGTCGCGCTCGACGATGAACCGCGAGCGGAAATACTCAGTGCTTTCGGGAGCCAACTTATGCGCCTCGATGCGGCGGTGGAAGCTTCGGCGGAGGCAAGACCCTGAAGTCTCCCCTCAGTGCATTGGAAATCCCGAAAGCCACGCAATATTGCGAACCAACTTTCATTGCTTCCGAATTGGCTTCAGTTTCGGTCTCATAGGTACCATGCATATGCCAAGGCACGAGGCGATAAACTCCCCAGCCCTCCTGGCTCCGTGAACTCAGATAAGACATGCGTATTCCCCTCTGCGGGAACCACGCGCCTTTTCTACGAAACTAGCAATAGGTAGCGGCAGGTCCGCCGCCTTAGCCGTTCCTAAAGTTTGTATCTGTTGCAGCCAAAACGGCTGCCAAGCAGGAGGTCGGACGCTGGGCCAACAACCAGGTCGAGAACTTGCACTTAAGCTTCCGACGACGAGAGCGGGCGATGCTTAGGTTCCGACGAATGGGGTGCTTACAAAAGTTCGCATCCGTCCACGCCAACGTCCACAATCACTTCAACTCAGAACGTCACCTCGTCGATCGTCAGACCTACAAGCAACGCCGCTCGGCCGCACTGGCCGAGTGGCAAATCGTCGTCGCCTGAACCCTGTCCATCAAAGACACCCATCCGCCAATCGGAGAAAAGTGTGCGTTAGTCTGACAGCACCGTTCGCCAATGTCGGGATCCACGGTTCAGCCGCGCAGGATGTGATAGATTCCGGGGGCCAGTTGAGCGAAGCCGCTGCTGCTTAGCGCAAGCGCGGTTTCGTCGGCCTTCGTGCCGTCGGCAAGCTCCACACGGAAGCGATCCTGCAGCGTGCGACATGACCGAATGTTTGCAGTGCCACCGAGCGCATCCGAAATCGCAGGCGGGAGCGTCGCAGCGCTTTCTGAAGGTTGTTGCAGGTCGGACTTGGCCGCGGCCTGCGCGGCATTGCCGTCTAAGACGCCGCGGATTTCGTCGGCCACCAGATCTGCCATCGGGCCAAGAACGACCTGCGCCGCATTGGCGGAGGGACGAATGATCCCGCGCGCGCCAAGCGAAGTTAGCGCAGCATCATCGATCGCCTTCTGGTCTGCGACGATCAGACGCAGGCGTGTGGTGCAGGCATCGACGCTGGTGAGATTGGCCGGTCCTCCCAGCGCTGCAACGAACGCGTGGCCGCGTTCAGTGCCGGCCGATACTGTGGTGGCGGCGGCTTGCTGCTCGCCGCGACCGGGAGTGGCCAGGTCGAACTTTCGGATGAAGTAGCGAAAAATCACGTAATAAAGGAGCGCGTACGCTGCGCCGATCGGCAGGAGCAGCCAAGGCCGTGTCGACAGGCGGAAGTTCAGGACATAATCGAACAATCCGGCGGAGAAGCCGAAACCGAGCTTCACCCCGAGGAAGTTCATCAACGCCATCGAGAGGCCGGTGAGCACCGCGTGAATCGCGTAAAGCACTGGCGCCAGGAACATGAAGGTGAATTCGATGGGCTCGGTCACACCGGTCAGGAAACTGGTGAGCGCGAGGCTGAACAGCATTCCGCCGACCGCCCTGCGGCTTTCAGGACGCGCTTCGTGGTACATGGCAAGGCATGCGGCGGGCAGACCGAACATCATCACCGGGAAAAAGCCGGACATGAAAGCTCCGGCGGTCGGATCACCTGCGAAGAAGCGCCGGATATCGCCTGTGGCTCCATGATAATCGCCGATCACGAACCATGCGACGTTGTTCAGGATGTGGTGAAGGCCGGTGACGATGAGAAGCCGGTTGAGCACCCCGTAAGCGAATAGCCCGATCGAGCCCGAGCCGACGATCGCGCGGCTCATTGCGTCCAGCGCGGCGCTGATATGGCCGTAGCCAAAGCCGACGAGCGCTGCGAGCAGCAGTCCGGCGACACCACTTGCGATGGGCACAAATCGCCGCCCTCCGAAAAAGGCGAGGTATTCGGGCAATGCGATGGTTGCGAACCGATTGTAGAACTTGCCACCAATCAGCCCAGAGATGATCCCGATTGGAACCTCGAGGCGGTCGATCTGGCCAAGCGCCCAGTTTTTCGTGGCAAGCGCGGCGGCAGCCTCCGGAAGCCCGGCACCGATGTCTGACGGAGCCACAAGGAAGGTCTGTGCTCCGGTAGTAGTAACCAGATAGCAGGTGACTCCGGCAAGCGCTGCCGCGCCATTGGCGTCGCGAGCGAATCCGACGGCCACGCCGATCGCAAACAGGATGCCGAGATTGTCGAAGATGGCGGCCCCCGCCGCCGAGATGAAAGCGATGTCGAGAAGGTCGGGTTGGCCAAGACGCAGCAGCAGGCCGGCAATCGGGAGCACCGCGATGGGGAGCATGAGCGCACGGCCAAGCGGCTGAAGCCTTTCGAAAAGACTCTTCATTGGATGGCCTCGGCGAAGGCGCGCGCCATTGCCCTGACTTCGGAAGCAGAGCTGCACTGCAATACCCTCGCCGCGTGAGCGCGGGTATCAGCGAGGGTCAGTGCCCGCACAATTGCTTTTCCTTCGGCAACGAAGCTTGGGACGGACGATAATTCCGTGACGCCAAGCCCGATCAGGATGGGAAGCGCGGCTGGATCGGATGCCAGTCCACCGCACACACCGACCCAGCGGCCCTTACCGCCAGCCAGCCGGCATGTCTGGGCGATCATCCGCAGCACCGCGGGATGCATCCCATCCACACCGGCCGCGACGGACGGATTGCCGCGGTCCATCGCCAGGACATATTGCGTGAGGTCGTTGGTGCCGATCGACAGGAAGTCGGCTTCCGACGAAAGTAGGTCGGCAGTCGCTGCGGCGGCAGGCGTTTCCACCATCACGCCGACTTCGATCGACTCGCTGATGCCGAGGCGCGTCCGACCACGATCGACGATCGCGCGGACGGCGCGAACTTCGTCGGCACTGGTCACCATCGGGATCATGATGCGACACTGGGAGGCCGGGCGAACGCGCAGTATTGCGCTGATTTGCGTTTCGAGTAGCTCGGGGTGGGCGAGGCCGACGCGTATCCCTCGTAAGCCGAGGGCCGGATTCGCCTCGGGCGCAATGGGAATGTATTCCGCCGGCTTGTCGCCTCCGACATCCAGCAGGCGGAACAGGATAGGGCGACCGGGCAGGGCGTCTGCAATTGCCTGATAGGCGGCGAGCTGATCGTCTTCCGACGGAGGTTCGCCGCGGCCGAGGAACAGGAACTCGCTTCGAACGAGGCCGGAACCTTCGGCACCTTCTGCCGCCGCTGAGCGTGCATCCTCGACGCTGCCGAGATTGGCGAAGAAGTGGACCCGCGTCCCGTCCGCAGTCTGGCACGGGTCGGCAGACGCCGCCCGCGCAGCTTGGCGCCGGTCTGCCCGCCGCGCGAGCCTTGCAGCAAAGGTTTCTGCGACGTCCGAAGATGGCGCGATGGTCACGCGCCCTGCGTCAGCATCGAGCAACAAGACGGCGCCGTCTTCAACAGCGGCGAGGGGATCGCCCATTGCCACGATGGCTGGAATACCCATGCCTGCACAAAGGATGGCGACGTGAGATGTTGGCCCGCCACGCTGCAGGCAAACGCCGGCCAGCCGTCCCTTTGCGATCGACACGAGTTGAGAGGGCAAAAGATCGTCAGCGATGAGGATCGCGCCGTCGGGAATCTGCATTGCGGCGGGGGCGGGCGCACCGGACAGTGCGGACAGGACCTGCCGCTCGATATCGACCAAGTCTGATGTCCGATCGGCCAAGCGGGCATTGCCAGTTTGAAGGAGCGCGTCGACCTGCTCACGAACTGCGCTCCGCCAGGCAAAGGCGGCGCTTGTGCCAGACGCGATGCTGGCCTCCGCGGCGGCACTGAGCTGCGGGTCGTCAAGCAGAGCGAGATGGGAGTTCATGACTGCGGCAACATTGCCGTCGTTGATCGAGATCTGAGCGGCGATCGCCTCGCGCACGGCAGTGCGCGCAGCGACAAGCGCGGCGCGTTCCGTCTCGGGTTCGCGGCCCTCGCGAACAACCGTAATCGCCGTATCCCGCAGGCGGAAGGCTGGTCCCATGGCCAATCCTGGAGCCGCGACAACCCCGGTGACTTGGCCCGGCTCGGCATCCGGACGGCGGGTTGCCGCGAGGATTGCGGCGTCCGCCGGCTCACCCATGTCGGACGAAAGCAGGGCGACGAGGGCATCGAGCGCGGCTTCAGCGTCGGCGCCACTTGCCTCGATGCTCACCTCGTGGCCGAAGCAGGTGCCAAGCGCGAGCAGACCCACCGTGCTGCGCGCGTCCGCGCGTTTGCCGCCACAGATCACCTGTAAGTCGGACTCGAACTTCCTTGCGCATTCTCCAATGCGCGCGGCCGGGCGGGCGTGGATTCCATGTGGAAGCGAAAGTTTCACGGTCCGGGTGACGACCTTCTGCCCAGGCCCGCGCGCGTCA
>JBJMUK010000209.1:0-2690 GCA_045811225.1 Sphingomicrobium sp.
ATTTTCAACAGCAATTTCAGCAAGTCGCCAACAAGGGCGCCATCCTTGGTCAGGCCGGGTCTCCGCGGCTCCCGGTCAGGCATTTCATCCGGTTCGAGCGGCTTTGCATTCTCTATCGCCGCGATGAGGCGAGCCCCGATATCATTATTGCGCCATCCCGCGGACAGGCCGCGAATGCGGCCGAGATCGTCCTGGCTTTTCGGCGGGTGAAGGACGATCTCGCCAAGCGTGTCATCCTTCACGATCCGGCCGCGCGGTAGGTTCTTCGAGCGAGCTTCCGTTTCTCTCCAGGCCGCGACCGCCTTCAGCCGCCCAAGCACTGCCGGATTGCGACTGGCGACCTTGAGGCGCTTCCATGCATCTTCGGGCGCGAAGGCAAAGCTGGATGGATCGGCAAGGCGCTCCATCTCCTCATCAAGCCAGCCGCCACGGCCATTACGGCGCAGCTTGTCGACCATTTTTGGGAAGACGGTCGCCAAGTGGGTGACGTCAGCGATCGCATAGTCGATCTGCCGCTTGTCCAGCGGGCGACGGCTCCAGTCTGTGAAGCGCGCACCCTTGTCCAGGCTGTGCCCAAGCAGGGATTCGATCAGGTTCGAATAGCCGATCTGCTCACCGTGCCCGAGCGCCATGGCCGCTATCTGGGTATCGAAGAGGGGGTGGGGAACCTTGCCGGTCAGATTGTGGATGATTTCCAGATCCTGTCCACCGGCATGAAAGACCTTCAGCACATTCTCATTGTTCACCATCAGGTCGAGCAAGGACTTGAGGTCGAGGTCCGCGAGCGGATCGATCGCCGCGGCCTCATCGACGCTTGCGACCTGGATCAGGCACAGGATCGGCCAATAGGTGTTCTCTCGCATGAACTCCGTGTCCACGGCGATGAAAGGATGCTTGGCGAGGCGCTCTACAAGGGCAGCAAGCTCGTCGGACGTGGTGATGAGGGGGTGAATATGCATGAGTCTCGGGCGCAATAGCCGCCCGCCCGCGGGTTGACAAAGGCGCGAGGGAAGGGCGAAGCGCGGCGCTCCAATTTCCGGTAACTCGAACGAAGCGGCTCACATCCATCATGCACGCCTACCGCTCTCATAATTGCGCTCAGCTCCGGGCTTCGGACGTCGGTTCGTCCGTGCGCCTGTCAGGCTGGATCCACCGCAAACGCGATCATGGCGGCGTGTTGTTTGTCGACTTGCGCGATCATTACGGCCTCACGCAAGTCGTGGCCGCAGCTGGCAGCGACGCGATGAAGCTCCTCGACTCTCTGCGGGTTGAATCCGTGGTGACTGTGACGGGCGACGTGGTGTCTCGCGGTGCCGATGCAGTGAATCCGAAGCTGGCAACCGGCGAGATCGAGGTGGTCGCCCGCGAGGTTACGGTCCAGTCGACCGCTTCGGAGCTTCCGATGCCGGTCGCCGGCGAAGCGGAATATCCGGAGGACATCCGGCTCAAGTACCGCTACCTCGACCTCCGTCGTGAGCGACTGCACCAGAACATGATGCTGCGCTCCTCCGTGATCGCTTCGATCCGGCGCCGCATGATCGAGCAGGGCTTTACCGAGTTTCAGACGCCGATCCTGACCGCGTCCTCGCCGGAGGGTGCCCGGGACTATCTCGTGCCAAGCCGAGTCCACCCCGGCAAATTCTACGCGCTTCCGCAGGCTCCGCAGATGTTCAAGCAGCTGCTGATGGTCGCGGGATTCGATCGTTACTTTCAAATTGCGCCGTGTTTCCGTGACGAAGACGCGCGCGCCGACCGTAGCCCGGGCGAGTTTTATCAGCTCGATTTTGAAATGAGCTTCGTCACGCAGGAAGATGTGTTCCAGGCCATCGAACCGGTGCTTGCAGGCGTGTTCCAGGAGTTTGCGGGAGACAAGTATGTCACGCCGGCAGGCGAGTTCGTGCGCATCCCGTACCGGGAAGCAATGCTGAAATATGGCTCCGACAAGCCAGACCTTCGCAATCCGCTGCTGGTGCATGACGTCGGGGAGCGCTTCAAGGGCTCCGGCTTTGGTTTGTTCGCGAAGATCGTTGACGGCGGCGGCGTCGTCCGGGCCGTTGCCGCGCCGAACACCGCCGGGCACAGCCGCAAGTTCTTCGACGACATGAACGAGTGGGCCCGCAGCGAAGGCTACGCCGGCCTAGGCTACGCGACCCGCAAGGGTGGTGAGTGGGGCGGCCCGATCGCCAAGAACCACGGGACCGAGGGCATGGACGCACTCGCCGAAGCGATGGGCATCGGTCCTGACGACGGCATATTCTTCGCGGCGGGGAAGGAAGGCGAAGCGGCAAAGCTTGCCGGCGCGGCCCGCACACGGGTCGCGGAGCAGCTCGGCCTGATCGAACAGGATTCGTTCCGCTTTTGCTGGATCGTCGACTTCCCGATGTTCGAATATGACGAAGACGCGAAGAAGGTCGATTTCTCGCACAATCCTTTCTCGATGCCTCAGGGCGAGCTCGAAGCACTCGAAACCAAGGACCCCCTCGACATCCTCGCGTGGCAGTATGACATCGTCTGCAACGGCGTTGAGCTAAGCTCGGGCGCGATCCGGAATCACCGGCCCGACATCATGTACAAGGCGTTCGAAATCGCCGGTTACAGCCGTGAGGAAGTGGACACCAACTTCCCGGGCATGATCGGCGCATTCAAATATGGTGCTCCGCCCCATGGTGGATCCGCTCCGGGTATCGACC
>JBJMUK010000210.1:0-3571 GCA_045811225.1 Sphingomicrobium sp.
ATCCCGTTGCGCGAGGTGTAGCGGAGTTGCTGGTTCAGCTGCAGCGCCTGCTGTTCCAGGCGCTGCGCGGCGCCCCGGCTGATGATGCCTTGCATCGCATACTGGCGGATCTGGCCGCGAAGCTGGGCAAGACGGTTCGCGTTGAAGCTCGCCAGATCCTGACGGCCGTAGCCGTAATTGTAGCCGTAGCCGTTGTTGTAGCTGCGCTGCTGCGGATAATATTGTGCTGAAGCAGGGGCGGCGACCGCGAGAGCCGAAGCGGCTGTGGCGATGGTGATCAGTAGTTTACGCATCTTGGCTCTCCTTGAGCGACTTGATTGCGCTTCTTCTGAGCCTCGCGCCGTGTGGGCAGGCTGAACGGCCCTGTTATCTGCCATTCAACTGTATGAATGCCTTCGCCGTTGCATTGCAGGCCGCGCCCTGACATTCGGCGCGTCATGAATTCAGTGGTAATTCAACGGTGGACCGCCTCCGACGGGACGGACCTTGCGTTTCATGAAGTTGGGCAGGGGGCACCGGTCCTGTTGCTGCATGGCCTGTTTTCCAGCGCCGACATGAATTGGATCAAGTTCGGCCACGCGGCCCGGATCGCGGCCGAGGGGTTCCGAGTGATCATGCCCGACCTGCGCGCGCACGGCCTGAGCGGCAAGCCGCACGAGCCGGAGGCCTATCCGAAGAACATCCTGGTGTGCGACCTCGTCGAGCTGGTCGCGCATCTCAGAATTGATCAGTTCGATCTTGTGGGATTTTCCCTCGGATCGCGCACGGTCATCGAAGCGATCATTGGCGGATTGAAGCCTCGCAAGGTCGTCCTGTCGGGTACGGGGCTCGACGTCCTCAGCAACTGGCAGCGTCGGAGCAATTTCTTCCTGGATGCCATCGAGATGTTCGACAGCGTTCCGCGTGGCGATCCGCACTGGCTATCGGTGCAATTCATGAAAAGCCAGAAGATCGACCGCGTCGCGGCAGCACACCTGCTCCGGACGATGGAGAACCGCGAGGACCCTGCGGCGCTCAAGGCTGCGCTTACGATGCCCGCCCTGGTCGTGAATGGCAGCGAGGATGAAGACAATGGATCGGCGCCTGCGCTCGCCGAACTGATTGGTGCGCAATATGTGGAAGTGCCCGGCACGCACATGTCGTCAGTCACCAAGCCGGAGCTTGGCGAAGCGATCGCGCACTTTCTCGCCTCTTGACGGAAGCGACGCGGGGTTTCACTCAGACGGCAGTATCAAGCTGCTGTAAAGTAACGAGTAAGCGTCATGAGATTTGTAAATTGCGTATCCCTCGCTGCGCTTGCGTTGGCGGGCTGCACGACCAGCCAAGCTCCCGAATCTTCACCGAACACCTCTTCGCCGCCGCCTGCGATCAACGGCGGACCGGCGCTTACCGCAGCGGATGCGGATGCGTTTGTTGCCAAAGCCGAAGCGGCGCTCGGCCCGCTTAATGTGCTCAATCAACGCGCGGCGTGGCTCAACGCGACCTACATCAACGACGATTCCGACGCCGTTGCGGCCAGGTTCGACACGGAGTTTACCGCTGCGCTCGTGCGATATGCGACCGAGGCGTCGCGCTTCGTCGACCTTCCCGACCTGTCGCCAGACACGGCGCGGAAATTGTACATTCTACGCACCGGCATCCCCAACGCTACCGGCATCGCTGCACCTTCCGATCCCGCGAAGGCCGCTGAACTCGCCAGCCTGAAGACGAAGCTGCAGTCGACCTATGGCAAGGGCCGGGCGACGCTCAACGGACAGTCGATCACCGGCGACGTTGCAGAAGAGAAGATGGGGACGCTCCGCAATCCGGAGCAGCTGAAAGAGATCTGGACCAGCTGGAACAACAATGTCGGTCGGCCGATGCGTCCGGACTATGAGCGGGTCGTCGCCCTCGCGAACGAGGGCGCGCGCGAGCTCAAGTTCAGCGATTCAGGATCCATGTGGCGGGCCGGGTACGACATGTCACCGGAGGAGTTTTCGGCGACGTACGAGCGGCTGTGGAGCGAGGTGAAGCCGCTTTACGACCAACTGCACTGCTACACTCGCACCAAGCTCAACCAGAAATATGGCAACGCCGTGCAGCCGGCCAGCGGTCCGATCCGGGCCGACCTGCTCGGGAATATGTGGGCGCAGGAGTGGGGCAACATCTATGACATCGTCGCGCCGAAGGGCGCGGGGAACGTCGGCTACGACCTGACGGACCTGCTAGTCAGTCATAAATACACGCCTGAACAGATGGTGCGCACTGGCGAGCGCTTTTACACGTCCATTGGACTGCCTGCATTGCCCGACACCTTCTGGCAGCGCTCCCAAATCACGCGGCCGCGGGACCGCGAGGTCATCTGTCACGCTTCCGCCTGGGACGTCGACAACAAGGACGACCTGCGGATCAAGATGTGCACCAAGGTCAATGCCGAGGATTTCGTGACAATCCATCACGAGCTTGGACACAACTTCTACCAGCGCGCCTACAATCAGCAGCCATATCTGTACCTGAACGGCGCCAACGATGGCTTCCACGAGGCGATCGGCGATTTCATCGCACTATCCGTGACCCCGGAATATCTGGTTCAGATCGGCCTGCTCGACAAATCGAAGGTTCCGTCTGCCGACAAGGACATCGGATTGTTACTGCGGCAGGCGATGGACAAGGTCGCCTTTCTTCCGTTCGGCCTTCTGGTCGACAAATGGCGCTGGGGCGTGTTCGACGGCTCGATCACTCCGGCCAATTACGAGCAGGCCTGGGTAGGGCTGAAGCAGCAGTATCAGGGCATTGTCCCACCGGTGCCGCGGACCGAGGCCGATTTCGACGCCGGAGCCAAATATCACATCCCCGCCAACGTGCCTTACGCCCGTTACTTCCTTGCCCGCGTGCTGCAGTTCCAGTTCTACAAGGCAGCCTGCGACATGTCTGGTTGGAAGGGACCGCTTCACCGCTGCAGCTTCTACGGCAACAAGGAAGTGGGTCGCCGCTTGAACGAAATGCTGGCGATGGGCCAATCGAAGCCGTGGCCGGAGGCCCTGCGGGCGTTCAGTGGCAGCCGCGAGATGTCCGGCCGCCCGCTGCTTGATTATTTCGCTCCGCTGCAGGCGTGGCTGGAAAAGCAAAACCAGGGAAAGCAGTGCGGCTGGTAAAAAACAGGGGCGCCACAAGTGGGCGCCCCTGCATGCTTCCTTAGATTGATCAGCGTCGGTTAGATGCCTGACGATCCAGTCGAGCCACCGCTGGTGCCGAAGTTGCTGTTGCCATTCGGGCCACCGAGTCCGCCGCCCGTGCCCACTTCGGTGGACGACGCACCGGACGTTTCGAACTGCTGATTCTGGCCGCTGCCGCTCTGCATGTTATCGGTCCACTGGCCGATTTGATCGCTCAGTTGACTGATCTGGTTGCTGATCTGGTCACGGCGCGACCAAAGAAACACGCCGGCCCCCACGGCCGCTGCCGCAACGGCGGCGCTTGCCATCGGACGCTCGCGCGCTGAGCTCATCCAGTCGCTGCTGTACTGGTTGCGGCCCTGCGGATTATTGTTGCGGCTACCCTGGTTAGTCTTTGCCATTCTGGTCTCTCCTCG
>JBJMUK010000211.1:0-6831 GCA_045811225.1 Sphingomicrobium sp.
AAAATCCGCGCCAAGGAATCCGGGGTCGCGGCCAAGCTCATTGCCCGTGCGGACGACCTTGAAGCCCTTGCTGCGGGAGTGCGCGATCTCGACATGCTGAAAGGCTGGCGGTTCGAGGAGTTCGGGCGCGATGCGCTGAACCTCGTCGAAGGCCGGCTTGGCTTCGCAATCGAGAACGGCAAGCTGAAGATGAGCCGGATCGTCACCGACGAACCTGCCCAAGGCTAGCCCCCGCCGGCGATCATCCCGGCGTCGAGCAGGGCCCGGCGGATGGTGGGCAGGCTGAGGCGCGCCCGTTCCGCGATGGCGAACCGATCGACCGTCTCAACGGCCCGCTCGACCGCCCAATAATCGCGGTGCAGCCGCTCGGACATGAAGCGCAGGGCATCGGCAGGAATGTGGAGCCCCCGGTCAGCGAACAGCAACTGGATCAGCGCGGAGAATAGCTGATCGTCCGGAAGCTCGATCCGAGCGATTGGAGTCACCGCCAGCCGAGTCCTCAGGTCCGGCAGAGTCGGCCTCCAGGTGGGCGGAGCAGCATCCGCGATCAGCACCAACGGCAGACCGGTGTCCTGCGCCTGGTTCCATGCGTGGAAGAGCTCTTCTTCGTCACGCTGGTCGGCATTGTCGAACAGGCGGCCGCCGACCCGTTCAACGAACGTCCGCGCCAGCAAGGTTCGGCCGGACCGTCTTGGACCGGTCAGGATCGTCGCCTTCACCGGCCACATGCTCCATTTGCGGAAATGCTCGTGTGCCTCGGCGTTTGCCGGCGACAGGATGAACCGCGACTCGCCATCGGATTGCGGCCAGTCCAGCGGCAACGCGATCTGATCCAGACGCGGCATTACAGCGGAGGGTTTGTAGTGGGCTGTGCGGTTGGAGGCTGCGCCGGCTGCGGTTGGGGCTGGCTAGCCGCTGGAGGAGCTGGTTTGGGCGGGGGACCGGCGTTGCCGCTGATCCGGATTACGTTGCCCAGTTGCTCGACTGTCCACCCACGTGCCCCGAGGGCAGCGCCGAGGCCGGCCAGATTGCCCCTGTAGCTTACGTGGACATAGCTGATCCCGCCAACGTTCACGCCCATCACCTGCGCCTGGTCGACACCACTCAGCGTCCGGAGGTGAGCAACGGCAAAGTTGAAGGTCTGCGCGTCCGGTGAGACAACCTGGACCTGATACGTCCAAGGCCTGTCGGTCGGGGCCGCAGTGTCCTTTTTCGGCTCCTCGATGACCTCGGGAAGCGGTGGAGGTTCCGGCAAATCCAGTGACGGATCACGCTGGAGTCGCCCGACCGCAAGGGCCGTCTGGAACAGCTCATCCATCCGCTGCACGCCCTGCGCCATCATTGCAGGGACCCCTTCGCTGTTGGCGGCCGTAAGCGTGAACCCTCCGATGATCTCATTATCGGGGCCATGCCGCGCAATGAAGCGAGCCTTGGCCGGGCCACCGGGAAACGCCCTCTGCACGCTCACTTCCGCGACCAGAATGTCGGCCGCGCCATAGAGATCCACGATATTGCGCCACCAACCTCGGCCGGGCCGTTCGGTCTGGGCGGCATTAATCAGCATTGGGTCGGCACCGAGCCCGCTCACCCGAACATAATCGATGCTGCTTCCGGAAGTCCGGAACTGGGCCCAGGCGCGCTGCCAGGCATTCTTGAGCTCTACGGATGTCGCCGAGCCGCCGCTGACCGTCAGCGGAATCAGCAGCATCGGCTGCGACCTACGACTCTCGCCGCCCATCCCGAGCAATTCGCCCGCGCGGGATCGATCGAACAGGATCCCTAGATCGGCGATATAGCGGTTGGGGCCGATCTGCTCACGCTCGACAATGATGGAGCTGACCAGTTGGTCGAGCACGGAGTCGGACAGTACTGGCGCCTCGTTCACAGACGCGTGATGCGCTTTTGCCCACAACAGCCGGAAACCCTGCCGCTGCGCAATCCGCCAGCCCGAAAAGCGCGCCGACTGCGCATCGGGGCCGCCGACGTCCACGTGGATTCCAGAAACTTCCAGCGTTCCCGAACTGTCGATTGGAAGAATGCCGCGGTCCGCCGTCTCCAGCTGCGCGTAAACGGCAGCTGAGATTCCGAGCACGGCCAGGACAACCAGGATTGCGGCAGCGAAGCGACGACGAAGCATTGCTCGCGCTTTTGGCGACAACAGCGTGGAAATCCAAGCGGCTTGTCTCTAGTGGCGGCCAGGATGAGCGAAAAGCCACTGACTTACGCCGACGCCGGCGTCTCCATTGCCGCCGGCAACGCGCTGGTGAAGGCCATCGGGCCACTCGCACGCTCGACTGCGCGCCCTGGCGCCGGTGCCGAACTCGGCGGATTCGGCGGGTTCTTCGATCTCAAGGCCGCGGGCTATGACGATCCGCTGCTGGTGGCCGCGAATGACGGCGTCGGAACCAAGCTCAAGCTCGCCATCGAAGCCCGCGAGCATGACGGCGTCGGCATCGATCTTGTCGCCATGTGCGCCAACGATCTGATTGTTCAGGGTGCCGAGCCACTGTTCTTTCTCGACTATTACGCAACCGGCAAGCTGGACAATGATGTGGCGGTCGCCGTCGTCGCCGGAATCGCCGAGGGATGCCGCCAAGCAGGATGCGCGCTCATCGGTGGCGAGACGGCTGAAATGCCCGGCATGTACTCGGCCGACGACTATGACCTTGCGGGATTCTGCGTCGGGGCGGTCGACCGTGCGAAGGTCCTGACCGGGAACCGCGTCGCCGCCGGGGACGTCATCCTCGGAATTGCAAGCTCGGGTGTGCACAGCAACGGCTTCTCCCTTGTCCGGCGCATTATTGCCGACCGCGGATGGGGTCTGGACGACGGGCTTGGGGAGCAGCTGCTTGCGCCAACGCGAATCTATGTTCGCTCCTTGCTTCCCTTGGTTCAGACCGATCGCATCCACGGGCTGGCGCATATTACCGGCGGTGGACTTCTTGAGAACATTCCACGGGTTCTGCCAGAGACCTGCCACGCGTTCGTAGATGTCGGCCAGTGGGAATTGCCCGGAATCTTCGTTCGCCTGCAAGAGGGCGGTCGAATCACGCCGGAGGAAATGGCCCGCACCTTCAACTGCGGAATCGGAATGGCTGTGATCGTGCCGACATATGACGCAGAATCCGTCGCCGAGGAATTGCGCGCAGCCGGCGAAACGGTCTGCCGGATCGGCAGCGTGGAGGCCGGGGATCGCGGATGCACGGTTCGCGGTCCTGCGGGAAGCTGGGCCTCCGCCACTGACTGGAGCGCGACGCACGTCCATGGCTAGGAGGGTCCGCGTCGCCGTGCTGATTTCCGGTCGCGGTTCAAACATGGCGGCGCTTCTCTACGCCTCCAAGGCAGTCGATTGCCCCTTCGAGATTGCGCTCGTCACCGGCGACAAGCCCGACGCCCCAGGACTGGACCTGGCCGAGGCCGAAGGTCTGACCGTCGCCCGCCTTTCCGCGAAGGATCTCGGAAAGGCCAAATTTTTCGACGTGCTGGACGGCACGCTTCGCTCGGCGGAGATAGAATATATCGCGCTGGCGGGCTTCATGCGCATCGTGCCGGCGGACTTTATCGAGCGCTGGGATCAGCAGATCGTCAACATCCACCCATCGCTCCTGCCGAAGTACAAAGGCCTGGATACGCATCGCCAGGCCATCGCCAACGGCGATTCCGTCGCGGGCTGTTCCGTCCACGTCGTCACCGCGAAGGTGGATGACGGCCCTGTGCTGGCGCGGACGGAAGTTGTAGTGGTGCCGGGCGATACCGAGGAAAGCCTGGCGGCCCGGGTCCTGATCGCGGAACATCAACTCTATGCGCGGACCTTGGCGAGCTACGTCAGTCGCCAATTGGATCCGAGCTGGATTGAGGCCCAGGTCGGAGAGCTGGCGCTCGCCTTGCCGGAAGCGCGCTTCAAGACCACCCACGGATCACCGGCGTGGAGGGTCGGGAGCGAGAGCAGCGGCAAATTCTTCGCCATCATCTTCAACCGTCATCACGGAGAAGACAGTGTCGGCGTGCTCGTCAAATGCAGCGGTCAGGACGAGATGGCGCAGCTGATCGAAGCGGAGCCGGAGATCTACTTCCGGCCCGCATATTATGGACCTTCAGACTGGATCGGCATCCGCCTCGACCGGTCCGGGGTGGACTGGAACCATGTCGCAGGCTGGTTGCAGCGGAGCTGGAGCAAGGTTGCTCCGCCCCGCCTGACCAAGCTCATGCGAGTTGCTGAGACCTTCTGATTTACCCGACGATTTCTTCAGGCTTGAAGAAGAAGTCGATCTCGATCGCGGCGTTCTCGGCGCTGTCGGAACCATGGACGGAATTGGCTTCGATCGATTCGGCGTGAACCTTGCGGATCGTGCCTTCGTCGGCATTGGCCGGATTGGTCGCGCCCATGACTTCGCGGTTCTTCAGGACCGCGTTCTCGCCTTCGAGCACCTGGACGACCACTGGGCCCGAGGTCATGAAGGTGCACAGGTCGTTGAAAAACGGCCGTTCACGGTGGACGCCGTAGAAGCCCTCCGCCTGCTCGCGCGTCATGTGGATACGCTTGGAAGCGACCACGCGAAGCCCGGCCTCTTCCAGCATTTTGGTGATCGCGCCGGTGAGATTGCGACGGGTCGCGTCGGGCTTGATGATCGAAAAGGTGCGTTCGGTCGTCATGGCCGAGCGGGCTCCTGCTTGATGGTGAGAGATTGGCGGTGCGCCTAGCCGTCGGGGCGCATCAGGGCAACCCTCACGCGACCTGCGCCCAGCGGCCGTCTTCCTGCCGCCAATAACGACGTTCCACCCCTTCCCTGCCGGCAAGCAGCTTCCAGGCAAGCCGTGCATCCTCCACGGTATCGCTGTCAAAAAGATGGAAGGCCCGATCGTAGGACAGTGCCGCGTCGCGCCATTTCCCGTCCGCCAACAGGATATTGCGAGCGAGGTTAGGCGCGTCCGGCGTGGTGGTCAGCAGGATAGGCTGGCGCGCGTCGTCGGCGCCCCCCGCAAGACCGTGGGGAAGGAAGCTCGTCGGCCCCTGGTCCCACAGCAGGCGGTTGAGCTTGGCGAGGAGGCTTTCGTCATCCGCGACGATGATCAGCCGCCCGCCCTGAGCGAGGAGCTTCTCGGAGATGCTGGCGATCACCTGCTCGGGAGAAGTGGCACCGAGCTGGTAGAAATCGACCTGCACCGCGTCCTAGCCCTCGAGCTTGTCGGCGACGTAGCGGTCCAGCAAGCGCACGCCGAAGCCCGTAGCGCCCTTGTCGAACGTGTCGCTCGGCTTATCCGACCAGACCATCCCGGCGATGTCGAGATGGGCCCAACGGACGCCTTCGTCCACGAACCGCTTGATGAATTGCGCTGCCGTGATCGACCCACCTTCGCGCGGCCCCACATTCTTCATGTCGGCAATCGGCGAGTCGATCAGCCGGTCGAAGGCTTCACCCATGGGTTGCCGCCACAGCTTCTCGCCACTTGCGGTCGCGACTTCCAGCAATTCGGAAGCAAGCTTGTCATCCGGCGTGAACAGGCCACCAAACTCATTGCCAAGGCTGATCAGGATTGCACCGGTCAGAGTCGCGAGATCGATAATGGTCGTCGGCTTGTAGATGCGCTGAACGTAGGTGATTGCGTCGGCGAGGACCAGACGGCCCTCGGCGTCCGTGTTGATCACCTCGACGGTCTGGCCCGACATCGTCGTCACCACGTCCCCGGGTCGCTGCGCATTGCCCGATGGCATGTTCTCCACCAAGCCACAGACGGCGACGATGTTCGCCTTGGCCTTGCGGAGCGCAATTGCCTTCATGGCGCCAACGACGGCGCCGGCACCGCCCATGTCCCACTTCATGGCCTCCATGTTCTGCGCGGGCTTGATCGAAATTCCGCCGGTGTCGAAGGTCACGCCCTTGCCGACGAATGCCACCGGAGGAGCCCCTTGGTCGCCGCCGTTCCAGCGCAGCACCAGCAACCGCGGCTCCCGTACGGAACCCTGGTTCACGCCCAGCAGGGCACCCATGCCGAGCTTCTCCATCGCAGGACCGTCGAGCACGTCGATTTCGACCCCAAGCTTGGCGAGGTGCTGGCAGCGCTCAACGAAGGTTTCAGGATAGATGATGTTGGCCGGCTCCGTCACGAGCTCGCGGGTCAGCCGGACGCCTTCCAGCACGGGTTGCCAACGATCCTGGAAACGCTGCTCGGCGCCTTCTACCCCAACGACCGTCAGGGACGTCAGCGTGGGCTTCTGCTTGTCCTTCATCGTCGTCCGGTAATTGTCATAGCGCCACGACCGAAGCGCGACCGACAGCGCTGCCCGGGCAGCAGAGTCCGGATCGAAATTGCGGCCGGTCAGGTCGAGCACTGCGCTCGCCTCACCCGACGTCAACAAGCGCGCGGGGATAGCCCCGCCGAGCTTTTCCGCGGCGTCCGCAGCGGCGGTACCGGCCCCAGTTCCGACCACCAAAAGGCGGCGTGTTGTCCCTGCGTCGTCAAAGAACAACTCGACGGCACTGCCCGCCTCCCCTTCGAACCTCTGCTTTTGCAGAGCGGCTCGTACCCCGGCGGCTTGTTCGCCAAGGCTCGTTAGCGCGCCCTGGTCCTTTCCTGCGACCGGGAGAACGAGCACGTGGTCACCACTCGGACGAGTGGCGGAGAAGGCAATCTGCATTCAGCAATCCTCTAATTCGAACCGTTTTTCCAAGCCTATTAGACCTGCGCCGCGCCGTGGCAAACCTCCCGTCAAGCGCATTGTGGTCCGCTTCCCGAGGTGCGATAGGCGCAGCGCGGATGACAATACGGCGGGGACGGCAAAGGTTGCGTAAGACTTGGGTCTGGTGGACGGCTTTGCCTGTCATCCTGTGC